>DAOWKM010000025.1 GCA_030643695.1 Dehalococcoidia bacterium
AGGGCTCCCCCTTGTTGACCAAATAGTCAGCCAGGTCAGTGGCTAGAATATAGCCTCGTTTAACTGCTTGCTCAGTATTCTCAGCTTTAACCCGCAGGGTCTTAATCATGCCAGTAAACACCCCTAAAGTAGATAACAGTGTATCTACAGTATCAAACAAACCCTCCTTATCCTCCTGCACATCTCTATTATAGGACAGGGGCAGAGCCTTCATCGTGGTCAGCAGAGCCATCAGATTGCCATAGACCCTTCCCGTCTTGCCCCGGGCCAGCTCGGCAACATCGGGGTTCTTCTTCTGGGGCATAATACTGCTGCCAGTGGCATAAGCCTCATCAAGCTCAATAAAATTAAACTCGGCTGAAGACCACAGAATAATCTCCTCAGCCAGTCGGGAGAGGTGCATCATACCAAGACTGGCGGCGGCTTCATACTCCACCACAAAATCCCTGTCGGAGACAGCATCAATGCTATTTTGACTTACCTGGCTAAAGCCCAGCTCATGGGCTAAGAAGTCCCGGTCAATATTATAGGCTACGCCGGCTAAGGCACCGCTACCTAAGGGCATAACATCAGTCCGCTTCAGGCAGTCACTAAACCGGTCAATGTCCCGCTGGAGCATCTCAAAATAGGCTAGAAGATGGTGAGCTAATAGTACTGGCTGTGCTGGCTGTAAATGGGTATACCCCGGCATAACCACGTCTTTATTGGCTTCAGCCAGGCTAACTAGAGCCTGCTGAAATTCCTTCAACTTGCTCAGGGTTTTAGAGATTGCCTCCTTAGCCAAAAGTCTTAAATCCAGAGCCACCTGGTCGTTTCGGGAGCGAGCCGTGTGGAGCTTACCCCCCACCTCACCTACCTTCTCTATAAGTCTAGCTTCAATATTCATATGGATGTCTTCCAATTCCGGCTTAAACTGAAACTTACCCTGCTCTATCTCCTTCTTAATAGAAGTAAGCCCATTGGTAATAATCTCAGCCTCCCCCTGTGAGATTATCCCCTGTTTTGCCAGCATCCTGGCGTGGGCAATGCTACCAGCAATATCATAAGGGTATAGCCTCCAATCAAAAGGGATAGAAGCAGTATATTCAGTTACCAGTTTATCCGCTGGCTTATGAAAACGCCCCCGAATATGGCTCATCCTATCTTTCCTTTTCTTCTAAACTACTAATATCCTGCGCCTGTGCCTGGGTTCTAACCGGCAGTCCCCAGATGTGAATAAAACCAGGGGATGCGCTCTGGTCAAACTCATCACCCTTATCATAGGTAGCTAGACCATAATTATACAGCGAAAATGGTGATTTCCGCCCAACTACACGGCAACTTCCCCTAAATAATTTTAGTCGCACTGTTCCAGTAACGAAACGCTGTGAGCTATTAACATAGGCCGCCAAATCCTGGCGAAGTGAGGTGAACCACAGACCGTTATAGATAAGGTCAGCGTATTCCGCAGCTACCTTTTGCTGGAAACGAAGCTGAGCCCGGGATAGGGTCATCGCCTCCAGCGCCTGATGCGCCTGAAGTAATACTATTGCCGCCGGCGCTTCATAAATCTCCCTTGACTTTATCCCTACCAGCCTGTCCTCTATATGGTCAATCCTGCCTACCCCATAGTTGCCGGCTAGCTCATTTAGCCGCTGAATCAGGCTAACGCCATTCAGTTCCCGCCCATCAATAGTAACCGGGATTCCCCTATCAAAGCCAATCTCTACATAGCCGGGTTTATCTGGTGCCTCGCTGGGTGATTTTGTCCAGGTAAACACTTCCTCAGGTGGCTCAACCCAGGGGTCTTCCAGAACCCCACATTCAATACTCCTTCCCCAGAGGTTCTCATCAATTGAGTAGGGACTGGAAGCAGTAACCGGCACGGGAATGCCATAGTGCTGAGCATAGCTAATGGTCTCCTCACGGGTCATTCCCCATTCCCGCGCCGGGGCGATAATTCTGAGATTAGGGGACAGGGCATTAATACTCACTTCAAATCTCACCTGGTCATTACCCTTGCCGGTGCAACCGTGGGCTACCGCTGAAGCCCCTTCCTCTTTGGCTACATCTACCAGCAATTTAGCCATTAGTGGACGAGATAGGGCGGTAGCCAAGGGATATTGTCCCTCATAGATGACATCAGCCTGTAAAGCGGGGAAAATAAAATGATTAACAAATGTCTCCTTGGCATCCTTCACCAGCGCCTTAACGGCACCGACATCAATTGCCTTCTGCCGGATAGCCGAAAAATCACGCTCATTGCCCACATCAATATTAAGGGCAATAACATCCAGGTTATACTGCTGTTTAAGCCATCTGATGGCTACTGATGTATCCAACCCACCACTGTAAGCCAATACTACTTTATCCAACACACTAAACCTCCCTAAACTACGGGGTTATCGCTACTTAATTCCAAAATTTTCATCTAAAAAGTTTGTAATTTGAGAGCAAACCTCAGGATATTGCCACCAATAGTCATGTCCTGGGGCTCCAATATAGTGAGGCTCAACACCAAAATCATCCACCGACTGCGACAGATGAAGCCAACACCTTAAGTTGCCCCAAGCTACTGTACAAAAATCCCCCTGGCTAAAGGAATCGGGGATTATTCCATTGCTGGTCAGGAGTAGCGTCCTATCCAGCATAAAATTCTTATACCAGAAAGGGGGGCCGGTTTGAATACTATAAACCTGTGGCTCATCCTCCAGAATACTCATTACCCTATCACTGATAACCGTGCCATTGCTCTCCCCGGTTATGATAACCCTGAGGTCGGGAATATGGCTAGTAAGGAACTCCACCCTACAGGCTAAATCATCAGCCTCTGACCAGTAGTGGGTTATCATTGCCTTAAGCTCATCAAGGTGCCCTCTTAAACTATCCTCTGTCCGCAGATAGACCAGCGGCAGTAAGGTATAATCTAAGCTACATAGCTCAGCTTCAATACCGTTAAGGATACTACTCCAGCCAGGAGAAGCCTCCAGTAAATTTGACCCCCAACCACCCGAGTTAAACAGTATAACAAAATCCTTCTCCTTAGCCTCCAAAAATGTTGCCAGTAGCTGGTTCGCAAAATCATCACACTTCTCCTGGCAATCTCCAAACAGTTCGGTAGCTAACCTAGCAGCATCCTCAGCCACCGGTTGGGACACAGCAGAAAGGTCGCCGGCTGACATAGTAAGCTCCCCTCCCCCAACCTCACAGACTACCCCCGGCATTGAAGATGGGGGAACCAGTAGCACAACAGCAAGCGATAGCACTACAGCTAACGCTATCCCTATCCCAATTCTACGAACCCAATTCACCTTGCCAACCCTCCATCTGCCTAGCTAACCATACTGGATAGCGCCCCATCTAAAATACCTAGCGCCTCGTCTACATCCTTATTATCAATAATAAGGGGAGGTATAAAACGCAGGGCGTTAGGCTTCAATCGGTTAACCAATAAGCCTCTATCAAGGCAAGCCATTAACACTGACCGAGCAATGTCGCTACCGAATTCCATCGCTACCAAGAGTCCACGCCCCCGCACATCAGTAATGAACGGGAATTTCTGCTTCAAGTTTTCTAGTCCGTTAATGAGGTGGCGTCCCACTTTCTTTACCTTCCCGGCAATATCATTATCAATAATAAACCTTAGTGTGGCATAACCGGCAGCACAGGCTACCGGATTACCACCAAAGGTAGAGCCATGTTCCTCTGGAGTAAAAACCGATGCTCTATCCTTAGCCAAAATAGCTCCAATTGGTATGCCACTAGCTAAACCCTTAGCCAATGTCATTATATCAGGTTCAATGCTACACTGCTCATAAGCAAACAGCGTTCCTGTCCGACCTATCCCCGTCTGAATTTCATCTAAAATAAGTAAAATACCCTTTTGGTCACACCAAGCCCGCACCGCAACTAAATAATCATCACTAGGCAGGTTGACCCCACCCTCCCCCTGCACCGGTTCTAACATCACGGCACAGGTTTGACTAGTGGTAACTGCCTTTATCGCCTCAATATTATTATACTCCACATTTATAAAACCAGCCGGCAAGGGAACATACGGCTGCTGGAATTTGGACTGACCGGTAGATGCCACCATAGCCAGAGTGCGACCATGAAAGGAACCCATTGCCGTGATAACCTCATAGGCTCCATTCAGATAGCGCTTCCCATATCGCCGGGCTAACTTTACTGCCCCCTCATTAGCCTCAGCTCCACTATTGCCGAAAAAGACCTTATCCAAACAACTATTCTGGACCAAAAGCTCAGCCAGGCGAATCTGAGGGATAGTATAAAACTGGTTCGAAGTTTGAATAAGGGTATGCACCTGCTCGGTTACTGCCTCGGTAACTACCGGGGGGCAATGCCCCAGACTATTGACCGCCCAGCCACCAACAAAGTCAAGATATTCCCGACCGTTCTCATCCCACACCCGTGCTCCTTGCCCTTTAACCAGGGTTAGCGGCACGCGCTTTGCCGTGTTCATAAAATACTTGTGCTCAAGCTCCTGCCAGTGATTCATCTTCCTCCTCTCCATCTGGTAAGATTAGTTATCAACCTCACCCTCTTCGGTCCTTTTTCATTATTAGGTAACCCTATCCCCTTTATCCCCTTCCCCTTGTTAAGGGGAAGGGGAGGATTTTCTCTGAAGAGGGGCGAAGCCCCTCTTGAACTCCCCTTTAG
>DAOWKM010000092.1 GCA_030643695.1 Dehalococcoidia bacterium
CCGTTTTCTGCCCGATAAAGCTATTGACCTAGTTGATGAAGCAGCATCAAGGGTAATGATTAAACACAGGACCGTACCTATTACCCTGAAGGAAGCCAAGCAAGTTGAGGATAGTGTGCGTAAGGATAAGGAGGCTGCCCTAGCTACACAGCAGTATGATTATGCCGCTGAGCTGCGCAACCGGGAGATCCAAATTGAAGAGAAAATAAAGAGAATGAAAGAGGAGTGGCAGGCTAAGCAGGAGCAAGAGAAGCCGGCAGTAACCGCTGAAAACATCGCTGAGGTAGTGAGCATGTGGACAGGGATTCCAGTGGTACAGTTGGCGAGTGATGAGACCAGCCGCCTGCTTAATATGGAGGAGGTGTTACATCACCGCATTATTGGTCAGGATGAGGCTATTAATATTGTGGCTAAAGCGGTAAGGCGAGCCCGAGCTGGGATTAAAGACCCAAGGCACCCTATAGGCAACTTTATCTTTCTAGGTCCAACCGGTGTCGGTAAGACAGAGCTGGTCAGAGCCTTGGCTGAGTTTATGTTTGGCAGTGAGGATACCCTAATCCGGCTTGACATGTCTGAGTTTATGGAGAGACATACTGTAGCCCGATTGGTTGGAGCCCCACCAGGATATGTTGGCTATGACGAAGGTGGGCAATTAACCGAGGCAGTGAGGCGTAAGTCATATTGCTGCATACTCCTTGACGAAATTGAAAAGGCTCACCCTGATGTGTTTAATATATTGCTCCAGATATTTGATGATGGCCACCTGGCTGATGCCAAGGGTCGCCGGGTTGATTTCCGCAATAGCATTATCGTTATGACCAGCAATATCGGGGCTGAGCTAATCAGGAAAGGCACCACTATTGGTTTTGTCACTCACAGCGATGAGGCTAAAAGCCAGGAGCAGGCTTATGATAGGATGAAGGAGAAACTGCTTGGTGAATTAAAGAAGACATTCCGCCCTGAGTTTCTCAATCGTGTTGACGGTGTGGTTGTATTTCATTCCCTAACCAAGGAGCACGTCCGAAAGATTGTTGATTTAATGCTAGTTTCAGCAACCCAGCAACTGGCTGAAAAAGAGATAAAATTAGAGGTAACTGATGCGGTTAAGGATTTTTTGAGTGAGAAGGGTTATGACCAGGTCTTTGGGGCTCGTCCCCTACGACGGGTGATTCAAGACATGGTTGAAGATAAACTCTCAGAGAATCTGCTCCGCGGCAAATTCCAGACGGGGGACACTGTTGTTGTTGACCTCAAAGGAGAGGAAATTGTAGTGCACCCAGTAGCTGCAAGAGCATTGCTGGGGGATAGTAAGCCATAAAACCATGACAGATAAGGTCAGGGTGGAACAGAAAGGGCGGGAAAACGAGATAGATGAAACAACCGCCCTTTTAATTCGCCTAAAATAGACAGGAGATAAAAATCGGGGTGAAGATATGGGAGTAGATTGGGGTTTTGCTGGACAAATTGGCGGTGTTGGCTTTGGTATGGTCTTCGCCTTGCTAATTATTCTAGCTGTGGTTATATGGCTAACAGGGCTGGTGGTTACTAAAACTAGCACCGGCAAGGCTGAAACTGGTGACAAGAAGGAGGGAAATTAGAAATTGGCACAAGAAATTATAGAAGTTCCCCTAACCGGTAAGATTACCAGTGTAGAGGTTAAAGTAGGGGATAAGGTTAAAGAGGGAGATGTCATCTGTTTTATCGAATCAATGAAAATGGAGAACCCTATTTTGGATCCGGTAGACGGTACCATTGTTCAGATAAATGTTACTCCAGAGCAAATAGTTAAGCCTGGCGAGACAATAGCCATCATAGAGTATTAAAAGGTTGGTGACGGGTGTTCGGTCTTTTTGAAAGCGGGTTCCAGCTTTTTTCTTGGGGCAACGCTTTAATGCTGCTTATTGGGGGGGCTCTAATCTACTTGGGAATTGCCAAGAAGATGGAGCCCCTGTTACTAGTCCCCATAGGTTTCGGCATGCTACTAGTTAATCTACCTCTTGGCGGCTTGATGGATTACGAACTACAGATAACCAACACAACCGGGGTACCAGCCAAGGTTATCAGTATAGAGGTGGATGAAACCAGTAAGATCGGGGAAAACGATGTCATCCTACAATTAGACTCAGGGGAAATATTAGCTCCAATCTATGGCAGGATTAAGCAAGTTGGAGTTTCACCGGGTCAGGAGGTCGCCCCCGGTGAGGTAGTAGCTACAATGATAACCACTGCCCAGACTGACCAGGCAAGGTTACCAACCAAGCCAATTGGTTTACTATCTAGAATATTTGCCTATGGGATTATGTGGCAGGTGATACCACCTCTCATCTTCCTCTGCCTGGGGGCACTGACTGACTTTGGTCCGATGATAGCTAATCCCAAAACCCTGCTGCTTGGGGCTGCTGCGCAATTTGGGGTTTATTTTGCCTTTTTTGCTGCTTTAGCTACCAACCTCTTCATGCCAGATGGGTTCACAATAGCCGAGGCAGCCTCCATCGGGATAATCGGCGGGGCTGAGGGTCCAACTACAATCTATGTTACCTCCCTCCTTGCTCCTCACATAATAGGTGCTACCGCCGTAGCCTGCTATACCTACATGGCGCTGGTACCTATCATCCAGCCACCGATAATAAAGTTGCTCACCACCAAGAAAGAGCGGGCTATATATATGAAACCGCAAATGCGTGAGGTGTCACCGCTGGAGAAAATAATATTTCCTTTAATCACCGCGGTGATTGTCATATTATTTGTTCCCATGTCAGCCCCCCTTATTGGCATGTTTATGGTTGGCAACCTGTTTATGACCTGTGGTGTTACTGACAGGCTTAGCAAGACTGCCCAAACTACGCTCATAGACATACTGACCATATTCCTCACCCTATGTATCGGAGCCACCATGACTGCTGGGAACTTCCTTCAGCCAAAAACTTTGCTAGTCCTCTTTCTAGGGGTGGTGGCATTTGCCACAGCTACCGCAGCCGGCGTTTTGATGGCTAAATTGATGAACCTCTTTTCCAAGCAGAAGATTAATCCTATGATAGGTGCTGCCGGGGTATCGGCAGTGCCCATGGCAGCCAGAGTAGTGCAGGTAATGGGTCAGAAGGTAAACCCCAAAAACTTTCTCTTAATGCATGCTATGGGTCCTAATGTAGCCGGGGCTATTGGTGCTGCCATTGCCGGTGGTGTCTTCTTAGGTATGGTCGGCTGAGTTAACTATTTCGCCCCAGTCTAAATTTCTTTTCAACTCAAATTACCCCTTGCCTTATTGCTTAAAATCGGGTAAAGTCAATTTATGAGCAAATCAGATAAATCCCACATCAGGACTATCTTTGTCTGTCAGCAGTGCGGTAAGGAGAGCTTAAAATGGCTGGGACGCTGCCCTAATTGCCAGGAGTGGAACAGCTTTGTAGAGAAAACGATAACTGCCCCGACTTCTTCCTTCCAGCCTATTCCCCTGGCTAGCCCACCCCAAGAGTTATCTCAGGTGGTAATTGAAGCAGCAGACCGCTTTCCTCTTCCCATGGCTGAGCTTAACCGGGTGCTCGGTGGGGGGTTAGTATCTGGCTCTCTGGTGCTTATTAGCGGCGACCCCGGTATTGGCAAATCAACCCTCCTGCTTCAGGCTTCAGCCCTGATGACGCAGGCTCAAGGTAAGGCGGTCTATGTTTCCGGTGAGGAAACACTGCATCAGATTAAGCTCAGGGCAGAGCGTCTGCGAATAAAAGGTGAGGGGCTTTACCTCCTGGCTGAGACTGAGCTTGAGGTTATCCTGAACCAGATTGAGCAATTATCACCCAGCCTGGTAGTCATTGATTCCATTCAGACTGTTTACCTCCCTGAGTTGGATACAGCACCGGGCAGTATAACTCAGGTGCGGGAGTGCACCCTACGGCTTATGCGCTGGGCAAAACTCAGTGCAGTGCCCATTTTCATTGCCGGACATGTAACTAAGGACGGTGCCATCGCTGGTCCCCGGGTTCTGGAACACATTGTGGATGCAGTGCTTTACCTTGAGGGTGAGCCTTTTAGTGCCTACCGCCTGCTGCGTTGTGTTAAAAACCGCTTTGGTTCTACTAATGAGGTTGGCATCTTTGAGATGAAAAGCGAGGGTCTAGTTGAGGTGGATAATCCATCACAGGTATTCCTGTCGCGACGGGGAAGCCAAGCAGTAGGCTCAGTGGTAGTGCCTACCCTTGAAGGTAGCCGCCCCTTGCTGGTTGAAATTCAAGCCCTGACCAATCCCACCAGCTTTGGCTTACCACGACGCACCGCTAACGGGGTTGACTTCGGTCGGCTGCTGCTGATTACCGCTGTGCTGGCCAGACGAGTCGGCTTAAAGCTCGGCAATCAGGATATTATAGCTAATGTTACCGGTGGGTTTAAGATTGGAGAACCGGCAGCAGATTTAGGCATCGCTTTATCTATCGCCTCCAGCTTCCGTGATGCGGGGGTTGACCCGCAACTGGCGGCGGTGGGGGAGGTGGGGCTAAGCGGTGAGTTAAGAGCCGTTTCTCAGCTGGACAGGCGGGTAAGTGAGGCCGCCAGACTGGGCTTCAAGCGCTGCCTGGTACCTAAGGTGGAAACCAAAGCCAGTTCTAAGGACATAGAGCTTATCCCGGCCAGCACGCTGAGGGAGGCAATAGGGGTGGGTCTGGTTGGGGGGAAAGCAAGAGCTAGAGCTGATGAAGACTAAAACTTCTGAAGTATATAAGAAACGGTCCCTTGTGTAGTACAAGAGACCGTCAAGCCAGCATTACTCACACTGGCGCTGTAGCTTAATATAATAATATGAAATATTACAAATGTCAAGATTATAACGTCAAATTATTTATATAGTAATACGCAATTAATAAAATGAATAGAGTTATTACCTATATAGATGGATTTAATCTATATTTCGGTTTAAGAGAAAAAGGCTGGCATCGATTCTACTGGCTTAATGTCCAGCTTCTAGCACGAAATCTCCTTAAGTTCAATCAAGAATTGGTAATGACTAAATATTTCACAGCGAGA
>DAOWKM010000080.1 GCA_030643695.1 Dehalococcoidia bacterium
CTCTGCAGAGCCCAAAGTCCCCATAATGTAAGGGATGCCACAGGGGACGAGAGCCTTTTCTTCCTTCCGAACAACAATAACCTTCTTAGAGGGGTAATGCTTTTGGGCAGTAATCGCTGCCTCAATGCCAGCAGCACTCCCCCCTATAATAACTACATCAGCTTTTCTCATTTTGCTCCTCTTTAATAATCATCATATTACTTTATCATCTTATAGTTAGAAGTGCAAAAGAATTTAACTGCTCCTATTGGTGTTGTTCCTGTGCATGCCTTCATGGGGATGAACTAAGGTATACACCACTCCCTATTCCAACGTTGACAGTCCCCGTGAATTACACAAAAGGACGAAATGTTCTCTGTCTAAGGAATTACAACTGGGGTTCAGTTCGGGTAATACAACTACCTGTCGACAAACTTGAAAAATTGCGTTGCTCACAAACCGAGTAATCAGTTACCTTTGTAAATTCGTAATATCATTACCTTATGGTGGAGCTAGGGTATCAATAGGTAGAACTTTTGAGGTGGTTTTCAGCCTTAGTAAGTAGAGTCACCGCTCTCGTTGAGGATAATCGGGCTCACAAATCGCTGAGATTTCTAATTCAACCAAGCTATCATAAGAGGTTAGGGCTGAGGGTGATAATTGGATTCAGGGACTGTGACTGTTTTCCAGCAGCGAAGTTGACTTCACCTATTTAGTTCTATATTCTTTATGTAGGCGAGTATCTTTTAAAGGACGTCCTCGCATAATAGAGCAAATGAGCGAGGAAGGTAGTGAGGAGAATATTAACTCAAAAAATTGGTGCTCTGCTAGTTGGCTTGTTGATATTGGTGGCCTTACCTGGCTGTCAGACTGCTCCTGAGACGGAAGAGACAATCACCGTGATGACATATAATGTTTTAGCCGGTGCAGGTGCCGATACTGTATCTCCAGACTGGCAAGAACATGCAGCACAGAAAGGCTTCCACGGAAACCGTTTATCAAGGGTGCTCGAGGTTATAAGAGCCGCCGAGCCTGACATATTGGGTATCCAAGAAGCTACCCAATGGGATATAGGTAGCCCATCCGTCGCTCAAAGGTTAGCTGATGAACTGGGCATGAACTACTTCATTGCTGAATCTAATGACAAAGCTGGCGTAGACCTGCATGTTGTGCTATTCACCAAATTTGATATAAAGGAAGCGGAAAGCTATCCAGCCCCTATTACCAAATCTGCTCTGCGAGCAGAGCTTGTGACACCTAACGGAGAATCTATCCATGTTTGCGTGGTGCACTTGCATCATGCAGACATGAAAATGCGTATGACCGAATTATTATACGTCCTGGACGACATGGAGTCGTATGTAGATGACCTTACTATAATAATGGGAGATATGAACTTCCCGTATAGGATGAGGCGATTTATAGAACTCATACCACCGCTACCGATTAAGTACGTTCCTGCTTTACGCGAAGCAAGGTGGTGTCACTGTGCAGGGCAATCCCTCGACCAAGTATGGACCTCTCCGGCACTAGAACCCTATTCTCAACCCGGACAAAAAATACCGTTCGAATTGACCAAGGGCACCTCTGACCACAATCCAGTTGTGGCGAAGATTGGGATTCCACCCCGCTGAAAAGAACAATATAAGCGGATACTCCTCTCAGCGTTTACCGAGTTATATAAGTGCCAGCCAGTTGAATTAGAACAGGAGCGGTGGAACTAAGGCAAGCAAGCTAATTTCTACTTAGCAATTGCAAGTGAAAAGTGGAGCTGAGGGGACTCGAACCCCTGACCTCCTCCGTGCAAAGGAGGCACTCTCCCTGCTGAGCTACAGCCCCATTTGTCAAAAGGTATTATAGCAACAGAAGGCTCTATTCGCAATTTGCCCAATATATAAACCAAGATTATAGATTTAGGTTTACCGGTTGTTGTATAATTAGACAAATACAGGAGGTATTGATGCCACTACCTGAGTCAATTAATTTACCCATAACCTCGGTAGACAAACTAAAAGCCGAGGTTTTTTCATCATTATCGGTAACCGAAATGAAGATGATAGCTAAAAGGCTACGTCGTCACATTATTTCCACGATAGGAAAGGCGGGTAGTGGTCACCCCGGTGGCTCCTTGTCAGCGGTGGAGATTGTTACCGCCCTTTATTTCAGGATATTGCGACATAAGCCCCAAGACCCCCAGTGGTCAGATAGAGACCGATTCATCCTGAGCAAAGGGCATGCTGCTCCCCTGCTCTACGCCACTCTGGCTGAGTGCGGCTACTTCCCGGTAGATGAGCTACCCACATTGAGACAATTAGATAGTCGCCTTCAGGGTCACACTGACCGGACAGTCACCCCCGGGGTAGAGATGTCAGCCGGTGCCCTGGGCCAGGGGTTATCCTTTGCCATTGGCATTGCCCTGGCTGGTCGCCTCAACTCGCAAAACTATCGGGTATATGTTCTGCTGGGAGATGGGGAGTGTGATGAGGGACAGGTGTGGGAGGGAGCTATGTCTGCTGCCCACTTTAAGCTGGATAACCTGGTAGCTATCGTGGACAACAATAGACAGCAGATTGATGGCTGGAATCGTGATGTGATGAATCTTGACCCCTTTAATAAGAAATGGCAGGCTTTTGGCTGGCATGTTACTGAGGTTGATGGTCATGACCTCACCCAGCTTACTCAAGCCTTTAACCGGGCAAAACTGATTAAAAAGCAGCCTACCGTCATCATTGCTCATACTATCAAGGGCAAAGGGGTCAGCTTTATGGAGAATAACCCCGATTTCCATGGCAAAGCCCCCACTGCCACTGAGGTTGAGATAGCACTAAAGGAGTTAAAGTAGAAATGGCTCAGGAAGTTTCCCTGAGGGAAGCCTACGGCAAAACCCTCGTTGAGCTGGGCAGGGGAAACCCAGATATTGTAGTTCTGGACGCCGACCTCTCCCGGTCAACGATGACCCGTTTCTTTGCTAGCGAGTTCCCCGAGCGCTTCTTTGACTGCGGTATCGCCGAGCAGAATATGGTGGGTATCGCCGCTGGGTTAGCCGCCTCAGGCAAGATACCATTTGCCAGCACCTTTGCCGTCTTTGCTCCCGGGCGTTGCTTTGACCAGATGCGTATGTCCATAGCTCAACCCGGACTCAATGTCAAGCTGGTTGCCACCCACGGTGGTATTAGTGTTGGTCAGGATGGAACTTCACACCAGTCCATTGAAGACCTGGCTCTGGCTTGTTCCCTACCTGGCATTACTGTTATTGTTCCGGCTGATGCTGTTGAAACTGCCCAAGTAATAAGAGCCGTGGCTACCAGTTATGGACCTTTCTATATCAGGCTGTGCCGCCCTAAATCACCATTAGTCTATAATGAGGGCTACCGCTTTAATCTGGGTAAGGCAGTAACGATGAGGCAAGGCACCAGTGCTACTATTATTGCCATTGGAATTATGGTAGCCGCCGCCCTGGAAGCTGCCAATAACCTAAAACGGGAAGGCATAAACTGCCGGGTATTGAATATGCCCACTCTCAAGCCGATTGATGAGGCAGCCATTATTAAGGCTGCTAATGAGACGGGGGCTATTGTTACTGCTGAAGACCACCTGGAGCATGGTGGGCTAGGCAGTGCTGTCGCCCGAGTAGTCGCCAGACACAAGCCAATCCCAATGGAGTTTATCGCTATTAACGACACCTATGCCAAGTCAGGCACGCCGGCTGAATTACTAAAAAGACACGGACTTACCGCTAAGGACATTGAGCAAGCAGTAAGGTCAGTGATAAAGAGGAAGTAACTAGGCAGTTCCTGTCCCTGAGGTACTAACTGCTCGTCTTTTCCTAGAGAAATTGGTAAAGCCCGCCAGACAAGGCAGAGTCATGCCGTAAGCAATGAGGGTTCCGGGAACTCCCAGCCACCAGCACGCTAGTGGCAGTGGAATGAACATAACACAACCGGCGATAGCTGTATTCCGCTTGGTAAAGAGGGCGACTAGCGTTGGTCCAGCCAGGATTAGCATTGGCTGAGTGATAACCGCGATTAAGACACCGATGGTAGTGCTAAACCCCTTACCGCCCCTGAAGCCGAGAAAAATTGGCCAGTTATGCCCAACAACTGCGCCTACTCCAGTAAGCAAGATGGCTATCTGAGGTAGACTGGCTGATTGGGCAATAAAAATAGCCAGTGCCCCTTTACCGGCATCAATAAAAAATACCCCTATCCCTACCCTAGCTCCTAGCTGGCGAAAGGCATTGGCGGCGCCTACATTGCCGTCGCCCATCTGCCGAATGTCTTTCCCTTTAACCAGACGCCCGGCAATATAAGCAGCCGGGATAGAGCCCAGAAGGTAACCCAGTAAAACTATTAGCCAAAGCATAGTTATTAATTGGTGCCGGGAGTGGGACTCGAACCCACAAGGATTTTACTCCGGCGGATTTTAAGTCCGCTGCGTCTGCCTATTCCGCCACCCCGGCTTCTAGCAGAGGTTATTTTACAGCTTTTGGGCAAGAGCTTCAACCGGATACATAGAGATTTTATTGACCTCAC
>DAOWKM010000014.1 GCA_030643695.1 Dehalococcoidia bacterium
AACTTAGGAGAGGCCATGCCGGGACTGGATATAAAACAAATCCCGGCTGAGGAATTACTAGCCTCTAGAGGATGGTAATATGAGAATAGGTATCCTTGCCTCGCAAGGAGCCTTTGCTGAGCACATAGCTACACTGTATCAACTAAAGGTAGAGGCTTTACCCGTCCGCCTGCCTAAACAACTCAGGGGCTTGGACGGGTTAATTATACCTGGAGGAGAATCCTTTTGCCAAAGGTAACCACCAATGACCTAGACGCACTACTCGATATTTTACCGCCATACATTCACCAGCCACTATGCCAGCAACAAGACATCAGTGAACTACTAGAGGTAATTCTTGACCTGGGCCGCCCTCCTGAGGCTCGCTTTCCCCAACGGGAAGTAGTGCTCAATACCAAGGAGGTTAACGAGCAGGATATTGATTATGTAACCTCTCACATTGATAGCTTTGGGGATGACAACCGAGCTGGAATTGAACGCACCTTACATCGCATCTCGGCAATCCGCAATCGCCAGAGTCGTATTGTCGGGCTTACCTGCAGGGTAGGTAGAGCCATCTTTGGCACCATAAAAATTATTGAAGACCTTATCCAATCAGGCAAAAGTGTCCTGCTACTAGGACGCCCCGGGGTAGGCAAAACGACAATGCTACGCGAGGTAGCCAGGGTGCTCGCCGACGATTTGGGTAAACGGGTTATCATTGTGGATACCTCAAACGAAATCGCCGGTGATGGTGATATTCCTCACCCCGCCATTGGGCACGCTCGACGGATGCAGGTAACTACGCCTACCAAACAGCATGCAGTAATGATTGAAGCTGTAGAAAACCACATGCCTGAGGTAATAGTTATTGATGAAATCGGCACCGAGCTTGAGGCTCAGGCAGCCAGAACTATTGCTGAGCGGGGGGTTCAACTGATAGGCACTGCCCACGGTAACACTCTAGAAAACCTGATGATGAACCCTACCCTATCTGACCTTATTGGCGGCATCCAGTCGGTAACCCTGGGTGATGAAGAAGCAAAGCGGAGACGCACCCAGAAGTCCATACTAGAGCGTATGTCACCACCTACCTTTGATGTTGTCGTTGAAATCCAGGAGTGGGACAAGGTAGCCATTCACCCTGATGTTGGCGAGGCAGTTGATACTATTCTACGTGGTCAACCTATAGCCACCGAAACCCGCTGGTTAGATAAGACAGGAAAGGTCAGAATAGAGAAAGAAGCACCAATCACCGCTACTAAAAAAACTACTAAGGATAAGCCTTTAGCCAAGGAGGGCAATTTAGCCAAGCTGTATCTTTTTGGTGTGAACCGGGTACGCCTGGAACAAATAGCCAGAGAGATGCAATTGAATCTGGATATAGTTGATAACCTGAGCCAGGCTAACCTGTTTATAACCTCTAAAAATTACTACCGACGAAAACCTCAGAAGGTCAGGGATGCCGAAGCTGCCAATGTACCCATCTATGTCCTCAAAAGTAACACGCCACCCCAAATCAGGCAACTATTGAATACTATCTATCACACCGAGAACACAGATAAGACAGACCTGTTTAAGCTTGCCCTTGGTGAAGCAGAAGAAGCTATTAACCGGGTAAAGAACAGTCAGAAAGCAGTAGAACTCGAACCTCAGAACGCCTACATTCGGCGCCTACAGCACCTGATAGCCCAGAGAAACAATCTAGTTTCACATAGCCTGGGTAAAGACCCAAATAGGCGGGTGACGATTTATAAGTCAGAGACGAAGGAGACAGCCAACCGGCTTTAGGTTCTGTAGAATAAAATTTTATAAGGAGTAAAGTCATAGATAGCAAGTCGGAAAGGAAGCTATTTCTAGATAAATTTCGCCTGCCGGGGAAAGTAGCCCTGATTACCGGGGGAAGCCGCGGAATTGGCAAAGCCATTGCTCTGGCTTTAGCTGAAGCCGGCGCCGATATAATACTAGCCAGCCGTAAGCTACCTGACTTAGAAGCTGCGGCCCAGGAAATATCTCAAATGGGAAGGAGAGCCCTAGCGGTGCCAGCTAATGTTCGCCATCTCCCCGAAATTGATAACCTGGTTAAAAAATCAATGGAGGAATTCGGTCATATTGATATCTTGGTAAATAATGCTGGAACTAATCCAATATTTGGCTCAGTATTCAAGATGAATGAAGAAGTCTGGGACATAACTATGGGATTAAACCTCAAGGGATATTTTTTCCTGAGTCAGGCAGTAGGTAAAATAATGCGGGATGAGGGCGGTGGCACCATTATCAACACGACCTCGGTGGACGGTCTCAGACCGGGGGTCGGCGCCGGGGTTTATTCCATTAGCAAAGCAGGAGTAATCATGCTCACCCAGGTTCTGGCACAGGAATGGGGGCAGTATAACATCAGGGTAAATGCCATTGCCCCCGGACTTGTCAAAACAGGGTTTTCCCAAGCATTGTGGGCAGACCCGACAATTGCTAAAGAGACGGAGAACAATATCGCTTTGGGACGATTAGCCGAACCTGAAGAGATGGCTGATGCTGCCCTTTTCCTCGCCTCAGAGGCATCAAGCTTTATGACTGGACAGACACTGGTATTAGACGGCGGGCGCTATGCCTCGGTGAGAACCCTGCTGAAAACAATAAAATAACCAGCGTTAATTCATTTATGAACAAAAAGTAACGGTATTATATCATGTCTTTATTTATCACCTTTGAGGGGGGGGAGGGGTGCGGTAAGAGCGTCCAGGCGAAGACGCTATACCGAAGGCTATTAC
Organism: Dehalococcoidia bacterium; assembly: GCA_030643695.1. Lineage (GTDB taxonomy): Bacteria > Chloroflexota > Dehalococcoidia > Dehalococcoidales > DAOWKM01 > DAOWKM01. The sequence continues at coordinate 2,751 of DAOWKM010000014.1, forward strand.
AATCAGGTATTCCCGCCCTCCTGACTCACGAGCCCGGTGGGACATCTCTAGGTAATAGAATAAGTCGCTGTCTGAAATGGACTCAGAATACAGATATATCACCACTGACCGAGCTACTGTTGTTTAATGCTTCCCGCGCCCAATTAATAGACGAGGTTATCCAGCCTAACCTAAAAGGGGGGAAGACTGTTATCTGTGACCGCTATGCTGATTCCACTACCGCCTATCAAAGCTACGGGCGGGGATTAGACCTACCAACTGTCAAGGCTATTAATTATGCTGCCACTGGAGGATTAAAAGCCGACTTGACCGTTCTTCTGGATATCTCAGCCGAGGAAGGGCTTGCCCGTAAACGAGCCAGAAGGCAAGACCGCTTTGAGCAGGAAGATATTGCCTTTCACCAGAGGGTGCGAAAAGGTTACCTCAAGATGGCAGCTAGTGAGCCAAAACGCTGGCTGGTGGTAGATGCTAGCCAGTCTAGAAGGAAAATAGCCCAGATTATCTGGCAGAGGGTAAGCCAATTGCTTTCCCGTCAAGGAGACTGAGTAAAAATATGTCCCAGAAACGAGTTGCTGTAGCGATGAGTGGTGGGGTGGACTCATCATTAACTGCCGCTCTATTGAAAGAAGCTGGCTATGAGGTTAGCGGCGTTTACCTGCAGCTATGGTCAGACCCTGGTCAAGAGGCTACTATTTCTGATTTAGAGCATACTTGCCACCTGCTGAATATCCCCCTCACCAAGCTCAACCTTGAGGCAGAATTTCAGAACCTTGTTATTGACTACCTCTGCCAGGAGTATAGCCGGGGATATACGCCAAACCCCTGCGTTGCCTGTAACCAGCACATCAAATTTGGTCTCCTCCTTGATAGGGTGCTTCAAATGGGGGCGGACTATCTGGCTACCGGCCACTATGCTAGAATCGAGCCCTTGCCCGATGGCTATAACCTATTGAAAGCAGTTGACCTAAGTAAAGACCAATCCTATTTCCTTTATACTCTGGGGCAAAGACAGCTTCACCATCTGCTGCTACCGCTGGGCAACTGTCATAAGATGGAGGTAAGAAGGCGAGCCGCTGAGCTGGGTTTGCCCATCAGCCGCCGGCGTGACAGCCAGGATGTCTGCTTTATCCCCGATAATGACTATCAGTCATTTATAATCAAGCACATCCCCATCAAATCCGGGGACATCATTGACACTGAGGGCAAGGTTTTAGGCAGGCACGATGGCTTAGCCCAATATACTGTGGGGCAAAGGCAAGGCTTAGGGCTTGCTTCAAACAGGCGACTGTATGTGCTTAAGCTTGATGCCGCCAGCAACCAATTAGTGGTCGGCACCCGAGACCAGCTTCTAAATGATACCCTCCTTGCCAGTAAGCTAAGCTGGGTATCAGGGAAAGCCCCCGGAAAGCCTGTCAATATAACCGCTAAAATCCGCTACCGGTCACCCGAAGTAGCAGCTAAAGTTCAGATGAATAATGGGGTAGCTAGGGTAAACTGTAATCAA
>DAOWKM010000015.1 GCA_030643695.1 Dehalococcoidia bacterium
ATTCATCATTAACCAGTCGAGTGGTGCCTTCAAAAAATAGCTCAAGTGCTTTAATAAGATTTGATTTGCCGCTGTTGTTTCGGCCAACCAATGCTAGAATACCTTTTGGGTAAATAGTTAAATTGTGTAAAGAGCGATAATTTTTTATCTCAATCTCTTGTATGTTCATTTCTAAACCTCTCTTTTACATTCTCTTCATCTTCTCATAACTCTATTGTGTTATCTATGCTCATTATACATCTTCATTGCAATATTGCTCTAGAGAAATGAAAGAAGGGCATTAGCCCCTCTTTTTTAATGTCCTTCTCTTTGGAGGGTAGTGCTATTGGGGAAGGTTATCTTTCTTCTATAGTTATCCGTATTATGGTATCACCCTGCTCGATTTCTTCAAGAACGTCCATTCCTTCTATTAGCTGACCAAATACCGAATGGTGTCCATCAAGGTGGTGCTGGGGGGCATAAGTGATGAAGAACTGGCAGCCGTTGGTATCGGGACCGGACTTAGCCATTGATAAAGCACCGGCAACATGGGTATGCTCGGTAAATTCATCAGCAAAGAAGTAACCAGGGTTACCACTTCCGGTTCCAGTAGGGTCTCCCCCTTGAGCCATAAAGCCAGGGATAACACGGTGGAATGTAGTGCCGTCGTAGAATCCCTCACCGGCGAGGAATACAAAGTTGTTGACTGTTACCGGAACATCACTGGCGAATAGCTCCAGCACCAAGTCTCCCCTTTCTGTTTCAATAGTAGCAATGTATTGCTTGCTGGTATCAATGGTCATCGGTGGTGGTGTTGAGTAAGTTTTATGCTTCGGCACTCCACCAGCACATGATGCTGAAAGAAGTGCTACCAGAACCAAGATAATGCCAGTTATTCGGGATAGATTCCCAGTGGTCATAAACTTACCCCCCTTTCTTATAAACAGGGCAATTAAGCCACCTGTTCTTAAACCCTCTTATTCAGTAATAGACACTTTAAGTAGATGAGCTTCCTTTGCCAAGAGCCTCTGTTGCCTGTTGGTACTTGGCTATTTAGCAGCAGTAGCGGCAATCAAAGTTATGGGCGTCTAAGAGGGGCATTAACCCCTCTTTTTAATTTCTTTCCCCTCTCCTTAAGAAGGAGAAAATACTAAAGGAGAGTCAAAGAGAGGCGGAGCCTCTCTTACACAACCAATCCCCCTCCCTTACAAGGGAGGGGGACAAAGGGGGTAGGTTGCTAACAAATGTCTAAGGGGGTGAGGTAGATTTGAATCTAGGGTTTTTGGAAACTATTTCTTCCCACCCTTGGGCCGTCTCTGGGGTATATCCCCTAACCCCGTTTCTTTTAATCTAAAATTCTAGTAGAATAGGTGCGATGAGAGAAGGTTCAACCCCAATTCGGCAGCAGTATCTCAGAATCAAGCGGAAGTATCCTGAAGCTATCGTTTTCTTCCGCCTGGGCGATTTCTATGAGACCTTTGATGAGGATGCCAAGCTTACCTCAAAGGAGCTGGAGATTGTCCTGACCTCCAGGGAGATGGGTAAGGGGAACAAGGTGCCTATGGCTGGCATCCCCTACCATGCTCTGGATAACTATCTGGCGAGGCTAATTAACCGTGGCTACAAGGTGGCTATCTGTGAGCAAATAACTCAACCGGGTGAGACTAAGGGGTTGGTTGAGCGTGAGGTGGTTCGCTTGGTAACACCGGGCACGGTAGTTGAGCCCAGCCTTCTTGACAGTAGGACTAATAATTATTTAGCCAGTCTGGTTTTGGGTGAGGAGGAGGTAGGTATCGCTTATGTTGACATAACTACCAGCGAATTTGCTACTACTCAGGTTAGCCTGTCGAGGGCTAGTGCTGAGCTGGAGCGACTTAAACCATCGGAGATTATTACTGCCAACAGCTCGGAATTGTCTGGTTTAGGCGCGGTGGCTCCAATAACTCGTCTGGATAATTATTGGTTTGAGATGGAAATAGCTCATCAAGCGTTGCTTGACCATTTTGGTGTGGCTACCCTTGATGGCTACGGTTGTGCTCATCTGCCTCTGGCGATACGGGCTGCCGGCTCTATTCTTCACTATATTCAGGAAACGCAGAAAGGGGTTCTGGGACAGCTAAGCCGACTTTCTACCTACTCCACTGATTCATTTATGGCGCTGGATGTAAATACCCAGAGTAACCTGGGGCTTTTCTCCAGTCGCTCGGGGGCCGGCGGCTCACTGCTATCAACTATTGACTTAACCAGAACAGCTATCGGGGGCAGGTTGTTAAAACGGTGGCTGGGTCAGCCCCTTCTTGACATAACGGAATTAGTTAAAAGGCAGGATGCCATTGGCTGGTTTGTTGATAATACCCTGGCTCGTAACCAGACCATTTCTTTACTGGGTGAGGTAGCTGACCTTGAGCGACTGATTAATCGGGTAAGGGGTGGTATCGCTACCCCTCGTGAGCTAATAAGCCTGAAGCATAGTTTGGAGGTTATTCCCCGGCTGATAACGGTAATTGAAGCGGGTAAGAGCAATAGTCCCACTACCTGGCTCAAAGATGAACTCAAGCCACGCCAGGATGTTGTTGATTTGCTCTCTGAGGCGATAGCTGACAAGCCATCCTCCAGTCTGGGTGAGGGTAATGTAATCAGGCAGGGCTTTTCTGATGAACTGGATAGCCTTCGCCTGGCATCTAAGAATGCCAAGCAATACCTGGCTAATCTGGAGCGTCAGGAACGGGAAAAGACCGGGATTAAATCGCTGAAGGTAGGTTTTAATAAGGTTTTTGGCTACTATATTGAGGTATCTAAATCTAATCTTTCTCAAGTGCCTGAGGACTATATTAGAAAGCAGACACTGGTTGGTGGCGAGCGCTTCTTTACTCCAGAGTTGAAGGAATACGAGTCGCTGATTTTAAATGCCCGGGATAGGATTGCTGAGCTTGAAACTAGCATCTTTCATCGGGTGTGCCGTCAGGTATCCACCGTCAGTGAGCGCATCCTGGCGGTAGCCAATGCTCTGGCTAATGTTGATGTTTTCTCCAGCTTGGCTGAGGTAGCGGTGCGTTATAGCTATGTCCGCCCTGAGCTGACCACGAATGATGAGATAATTATTAAGGAAGGACGCCATCCGGTAGTAGAGAGAAGTTTGGCTGATAATGGCTTTGTGCCTAACGACACCTATTTATCTAATGATGATGCCCAGCTTATTATTCTCACCGGTCCTAATATGTCGGGGAAGTCAACCTACCTGAAGCAGGTAGCCCTTATTGTGCTGCTCGCCCAGATTGGCAGCTTTGTTCCTGCTGCCTCAGCTACTATTGGGTTGGTAGACCGTATCTTCACCAGAATCGGTGCTAGGGAGGATTTACTGGCTGGTCAGTCTACCTTTATGGTAGAGATGGTGGAGACAGCCAATATTCTGAATAATGCTACCCCACACTCGTTAATTATCCTTGATGAGATTGGGCGGGGCACCAGCACCTATGATGGACTATCTATTGCCCGAGCTGTTGCTGAGTATATTCATAACTATTCAAGGCTGGGGGCAAAGACCCTGTTTGCCACCCATTATCATGAGTTGGTGGAGTTAGCCAGCTTCCTGCCTCGGGTGAAAAACTTCAATGTTGGTGTAACCGAGGAAGGGGGAAGGGTTATCTTTTTGCGCAAGATTGTGCCCGGTGGTGTTGATAAGAGCTATGGCATTCATGTAGCTCAACTGGCTGGATTACCTAAATCAGTAGTGCACCGTGCTCAGGAGGTGTTGGAGGAATTGGAGGGCGATAGCCGTCGAATGAGGAAGGTGGTAAAAGGGCATCGGCGTAAGAAAGAGCCACTACAGCAATTATCATTCTTCGGGCAAAAATCCCCGCTGGTAGACGAGCTTGAGAAGCTGGATATTGATTCCCTGACCCCGCTGGAAGCTCTCACCAAGCTCTACGAACTGCAAAAGAAGGCGGGGGAGGAGGAGGGAGCGTAGTCGGGGGAATTTGCAGTGGAAAGAATTGCCAGCTTTATCTACAAGCGGTCCAGACTGATTATTATCTTGGTAGCTATCTTAAGTATAGCCGCCCTAGTTTCCTTTTTCCGTTTCCAACTTGATACGGATTTCCTAGGTTTTTTTACTGAAGGAAATCCCAAGGCGGAGGAGTATAACCAACTGAATGAAAAATATCAGGTTGGTGAGGCTATCTCGCTTCTTATTGAGCAGGATAGCTCTCTGCTGGGTAAAGAGAACCTTAAAAGTGTCTATAGGCTTCAGGAGGAGATAGAAGGAATTGATGGTGTATCCCAGGTGCAGAGCTTTGTTCCTCCAGAAATCCCTGTGGGGAGCCACATTTCCACCATTGATGAGAAGTTTATAGACCGCCACTCTGACCTCCTCAGAGATTTTATTGAGGACAAGTATTTTCTTACTGAGCAATTCCTTTCCGCTGATGACAGTAAGGGTGCTCTTATCGTCAACATGGAATTAGATGCTGATGCTGATGATGTAGTCAAGTCACTTAAAGAAATAGTCAACAATGAAAAGTCCTTGACCCTATCTCTCGCTGGTAATGAAGTCATCAAAGATACCCTCTGGCATTACCTTATCAGGATAATTCTTATTCTACCGCCCTGTGCCATTATTCTTGTATTACTGGTCTTCTATTCGGTTATAAGGAACAGGAAGTTCACCATCATGGCAGTAATTCCCGCAGGTCTTGGTGCCTTGTGGACCTTTGGCACCATTTTTTGGAGTGGACAAGAGCTGAACCTGGTGACGGTGCTCAGCCCGATATTCATTTTAGTGATGGGTGCAGCTGATGGTCTTCACTATATAAGTCATTTTATGGACAACATGACCAGATATTCAGACCGTCGTCAACTTACTATAGAAACCATGCGTATGGTCGGCATGCCGATATTTCTGACGACCATAACTACTATGGCGGGGTTTGCTTCCCTGACCTGGACTGAGGTGCTACCTATGAGGCAGATGGGAATATTCGTCTCTTTGGGTATTGGCTATGCGGGTGTTCTTTCCCTCTTCTTCCTACCGGCGGTGCTGTCCAGAATAAAGTTGCCCCCGAAGCCGCCACAAGCCCGGGAAAACCGCCTGGTCGGGGTTGTCCTGGGGGCATCCAAACACAGAACTCCGATTGCTGTGGTTTTTCTAGCCATGGTGGCTATTTCCGCCTTCTACATACCCAGGCTTGATGTTGTCTCCAATCAACTGATGTTCTTTAAGGAAGGTTCAGAAATCAGAAACACCTTTGATAAGGTTGAGGAGTATTTCGGTGGGGCATTACCACTTACCGCAGAGATAGTTGCCGATAGAGGCGTAGACACTTTGAGAGATTATAATTTTGCTGATGAGATTTTAGATACTGAGCGGGAACTGGAAAGGATGCCAGGGATAAAAAGAGCCTTCTCGATTTTTGATATGGTAGGTAGTATCAACGAGGTGATAACTGGCGAGGATGATTATCCTCAAAACCCGTTAGTTATCCAGAGACTCTTGACGCAGATAGATGACGAAGACCTGGAAACCTGGGTTTCGGATGATGGTCTCAGGATGATGATTACCACTGAAGACCTTGATTCCGTGGATATGGATAGGCTGGAGGATTTTGTTGCTGAGAATCCTGATATTCGGTTGATTAGCGGCATGCCGGTGCTTTTTGAAGAGATGAACAGGCTGGTGGTGCAAAGCCAGGTTCGGAGCCTGGGTTTAGCTCTTGTATTGATATTTTTTATGCTATTGGTCACGCTGAGAAGGCTTAAGGCAGCTCTTGTTGCCTTGTTGCCGATAGTCATTACCATTGTGGCTATCCTGGGTATGCTGGTCATGAGCGGATTTTATCTCAATGTCTTGACTGCCAATCTGTCGGCTATTGCTGTTGGCGTGGGCGTGGACTATTCCATTCACCTGATATCTGGTATCTATTATTTCCGAAAACAGGGCATGGAGAGAAGAGACTCAGTTAATTCAGCCCTGTTAAGCGTTTCCAAGCCGATTTTAGCTAACGCCTTTGGTCTGGCTATTGGACTTTCTGTCCTCTTCTTTTCTCCCCTGAGAATCCATATGCAGGTAGCATCGGTAATGTGGGTAGCAATGGTGGTCTCTTCAATGGCAGCCCTGTTGTTAATTCCTATCTTTTACTCAAGGGAGCGTTCCCCAAAACCCAAGGTATAAAGTCCTTACCAAGCTCTGCGAACTACAAGAGAAGGTGGGGAAGGAAGAGGGAGCGTAGTTGGGGGGATTTGCAGTGCCCCTGATGATAGTGTTAAAATAACTTTGATTTTTTAAGCCAAGCCTGATTTCGCAGTTATTTCCTGCAGCAGGTAGGTTTTTTTATATTAGAGGAGTGGGATGGTTGATAATATACATA
>DAOWKM010000119.1 GCA_030643695.1 Dehalococcoidia bacterium
AGCTACCGGACTCAACTTCGACCCGACAAACCAGAACAAGTTGCCGAGGAGGTGACAACCGTGTAAAATGGCAGATATTGGTGCCCTGAGGTGGTCAATTTGGATGAAAACCACCTGGGTCAATAACGTGAAAAGTGACAAAGAAAAGGTCTTGACAAACTATCCTATTAGTGCTATATAAAAGATGATGAATGAAAAGTCTGCTAGAAAGCCCCGCAATGTATTGATAAATCCAGACACTCTTCACGAAGCCTGTAATTGGGGTGGTCAGCACCCGGCCCAAAGGTAGAGGAGGTGATGCCATTGAAGCAAAAGGCGATAGGGAAAGACCTATGACACTCGGGAAAGACCGATTGACCCAATATTAAAAATCAATGAAAGGAGAACAAGATGAAACATAAGACAATATGGCTGGTAGTGAGTATGTTAGTGGTGTTGGGTCTGCTGGTGGGTGGTTTTGGTTGTGCCAAAGAGGTAGCGCCAACCACGCCAACGACACCAACCACACCAACGACACCAACCACGCCGGCGACACCAGCAGCACCTGAGGTCATACACTGGATAATGCAAAGTCATGAACCTTTGCTCCCAGGTTTTGGTCCGTATGAATGTGTGTTCCATTGCACCTGGGTGCATCGCTGGGCTGAATGGCTGGAGGAGGCTACTGGCGGACGCCTTGAAATTGAGATAGTCCCCGTAGATGCAATGTTCCCTAGGACAGAGTCACTTACTGCAGCCGAAACACGCATAGTTGATGTTGTCTTCGCTCCGCCCCCATGGTTTTCAGGGGTAATACCCGAAATGGATGCTATAAGTTTGCCCGGGGGCTTAGTTAGTGTAAGGGAGAGTTATGACCTCTGGTATAACTATGGGGTAAATGATTTGATTCAACCACTTTATGCCGAGCGAAACATACTTATGATCCCTGCTCTGGGAAATTGCCACTTGAACATATATGCCACTTTCGACATGCCAAATATGGCTTCACTCAAGGGCAAAAAAATAAGGGGTTTTGGCGTATATAACAAGTATCTTGAGCTGATGGGTGCTGTCCCAACAACAGTAGCTCATGGTGACTTGTATATGGCACTTAAACTGGGTACTCTTGACGCTACTCTTACGGCGGCTACATCACTGGAGAATCTCAAGCTCAAAGAGGTGGTATCAGATTATCTTGACATTGATAATCCCTGTATTAATGGTGTGCTTATCAATATGGACGCCTACAATGAGCTGCCCGAGGACATAAAATATATGATTGAAACCTATACGCCTCTATGGTACACTGTTGGTTCTCTTGAACTATATGAGCATGAAGCCTATATAATAGGCAAATGCAAGGAGGAGTTAGGGTTCGAGGTTTGGACCTGGCCTGCTGAGGAGGTAGCCAAGCTTAAAGAGGGGTGCGTTAATGAAATCTGGCCTGAGATAGCTGCCAAGACCCCTCTGTGTGCTCAGATAATAGAGATTACCAAAAAGCACATGAAAGAGCACGGAAGGCTATGACAGGGAAGTAAAGTCTAAAACGGGAGGTATGCATACCTCCCGTTTTAGTTTGAGATTTAATTGTAGGGAGCTGTATGGTTGAGTCTTTTTGTCACGCTATTGATACTATAAATGAGCGGGTGGGGAAAATCGTTGTTTGGCTCTTTATTCCGTTGATGCTCCTAGTTGTGATGGAAGTGACCCTCAGGTATGTATTCAATAACCCAACACTATGGGGTTACGATGTCATGATACAATTGCAGGGTGTTCTTCTAGTTCTAGCAGGGGGCTATACCCTTCTTCATAAGGGCCATGTTGCTGTAGATATACTTGTGTCCAAATTTCCTCCAAGGAAGAGGGCATTAATAGACATGATTACGGGCCTATTGCTCATTAGCACTGTTGGCCTATTGTTATGGCGAGCAACGCTATATGCCTGGGATTCTTGGCTCGTTAGAGAAATGTACATGTCCCTGATCACCTACATATACCCCTTCAAGATAATAATGGTAGTGGGCATTCTGATGTTATTCCTTCAAGGGGTATCCGAGTTCACACACAACCTGACTATAGTTGTTCACAGGGAAAAGGCAGTCAAGTAATGGATCCGGGATTACTAAGTTTACTCGTACTGGGTATAGTCCTGGCACTGTTAGCATCGGGAATGCCAGTTGCCTTCGTTTTGCTAAGTATAGCTGCCGGTGGTTTCCTTTTCATCAGGGGTCCTTCATCTCTTAGTTCGATGGTTATTGTTGCTTTTACTACACTAACCAAAGATTTCTATATTGCTCTTACCCTATTTATCCTGATGGCAGGCATCCTCACGGCTTCAGGGCTAGGCACCGCCCTGTATGACATGATGCACAAGTGGATGGCTGGTTTAAGGGGCGGTCTGGCAATGGGCACGGTGGGCATTTCCACTATCATCGCAGCTATGAGCGGCTCAGCAGCAACAGCTACTATAACGATGGGTTTGTTGGCCTACCCGGAGATGGAGAAGCGAGGTTACGACAAAAGCATGACTATAGGCTGCATCCCAGCTGGGGGAATTTTGGGGCCAATTATTCCACCTAGCGTGGTGATGATTCTTGTTTGTGCTGTCAGCGTCTTGTCCATAGGGAAACTCTTCATGGCCGGGGTTTTTCCTGGGCTTCTTATTTCCGCCGGCTGGATAGCCTATATAGGAATAAGGTGCTGGCGTAATCCGGCCATGGGTCCTCCATTACCTCTTGAAGAGCGAGTTGGCTGGAAGGAGAAATTTGTAAGTCTTCGTGGGTCTATATTGCCCATTATCTTGATCTTTTTAGTTCTCGGATTAATTTATATGGGAGTTAGTACTCCTACCGAGGCTGGTGGCATTGGTGCTTTCGGTGCCTTAATATGTGCTGCTATTTATCGCAATCTTACCTTGGCAAACTTAAAGAGGGCACTAATGACAAGCCTGAGAATAGCCGCTATGCTTATGTGGATTTTAATCGGGGCTTTTTCATTTTCTCAGCTGATTGGTGCTATGGGGGTGCAGGCTTACATAGTGGGGTTTCTAACCGGATTGCCAGTGAATCGCTGGGTTATCTTAATTGGGATACTGACCTTAGTATATATCCTGGGAATGTTTATAGATGGTAACCCTATTATCGTGATATTCCTACCTATCTTTGCTCCTATTACCGAGCTGTTGGGCTTTGACCCATTATGGTTCGGCTTGATTTTTACAATAGATGTGTTAATTGGCAGTATTACTCCTCCCTTTGGTATGATCCTGTTCTACTTTAAGGGGTTAAACCAGCCTGGTGTGACCATGATGGATATCTACCGGGCTATTATACCCTATGTCATAATTATGACATTAGCTTGGATTATGGTAATCATATTCCCCCAGATAGCTCTTTGGTTACCTGGCATGATGCTAGGGAAATAGTTTAAAATAGGATAGGAGAAAGTAACGAAGGGTTATCATTCAAAAGGCGTTTGGGTTTGGTCTGCCGATTTGGTCAAATTTGAAACAAAGGAGGAAGCTTAATGGATGAGATTATAGAGAACCTAAAGAAAGCAGTAATAGAATACGATGGTGAAGCGGCAGCAAGTTGGGCAAGAAAAGCAGTTGAGGAGGGAATAGACCCTATTGAGGCATTAGACGCACTAACCGTGGCTATCAAGCAAGTCGGTGACGGCTATGGTCGCGGCGACCTCTGGCTTCCTGACCTTGTTGGCGCATCGTCAGCTATGATAAGTGCCACACCTATCATTGAGGAAAAGATTAAAGCAACGGGGGGGAAACGGCACAAGCTGGGTACCATTGTCATAGGCACAGTTTATGGTGATATTCACAACATAGGCAAAAATATGGTAAGCACATTAGCTCTCGCCGGGGGCTTTGAGGTGATTGACCTCGGAGTTGATGTTGCCGCTGAGAAGTTTGTCGATGCAGTCAGGAAGCACGAACCCCAGATATTAGCTTTGTCATCCCTCTTGACTACCAGTGCCTATGTACAGAAAGAGATAATCGAAACCCTCAAAAAGGCAAACCTGCGGGAAAAGGTGAAAATTGCGGTGGGTGGTGGGGCTATCACGCCTGAGTTCGCTAAAATAATAGGGGCAGACGAATATAGGCCTACAGCAATTGCAGCAGTAGACCTTTTCAAGGAATTTGTAGGTGTAAAGTAAAGGAGACAATGATGACGATGAAAGGATTCAGCCGCAACTTTAAGCCTCTGGAGATACTGACCGAAGAGCAGGTCGAGGCTATTCACCGGGGGATGTTAAATGTCCTTGAGAAAACTGGTATCAGGGTTGAGCACAAGAGGGCATTAAAGCTCTTTGAGCAGAATGGTTGTCCAGTGGACTACGATGAGATGAGGGTAAGACTACCCCCAAGTCTTGTTGAGGAGTGCCTGCGTAAAGCGCCAAGCAGCTTCTACATAAAGGCAAGGGAGCCGGAGAATGGTTGGCAAATAGGTGGGAATAATCTCTATCTCGAGCCCTTCCCCGGGATGCGAACTGTGGATCTGGATACCTGGAAGGACCGGCCAGCTACTCAGAAGGAGAGGGATGAGGGTTTGGTAGTCATAGATGCTTTGGATAGCGTTCATGGCATTGGCCCCTATACACCATACTTTGATGTGGAGGGCATCCCTCCAGCCATGGCAATCCCGGAGGGTATCGCCGCTGCGTTCAGAAAGTCAACTAAGGCACTAATTGGCCAGGGACACCAGCTGGATTCTGAGATATTTACGATGGAAATGGCAAAGGCAGTGGGGGCAGAATACGCGATGAATTTCAATATGGCACCGCCACTAACGGCTCGCAGTGATATTGTTGAAGCTATGTTCAGGACGGTTGAAGGCGGCTTCCCCGTGTGGTTAACTGGCGGTGTGACGATGGGGGCGACATCACCTGCTACCATCGCTGGGGCTGAAATTGTTAACAATGCTCAAGCCGTATTTTCAGTAGTGTTAGCCCAACTGATAAGGCCAGGAACCGGGGCAGTCTTCTCACACAGTCTCTCATTTGCTCAGGACATGCGGGGAGGAGTCCCTGCCTATGGCGGCATAGAAGGCGTGCTGCATCTAGTAGGGGCTAACCAGATTTGGCGGAAGTATGGAATTCCCAAAAGTGCCGGTGTTCCTGGCATTAGCAGTTCAAAGGCGATGGACTTCCAGTGTGGCTATGAAAAGGCAATAGGTGCCTTGGCTGCGGCTTTATCTGGAAGCAATGTTATCATGCTACATGGTGGGGTATATGGTGAGCTATCTTGGCATCCAGTGCAGGCTATCTTGGATGACGATATAGCTGGCATGATAGGGCGCTTTATAGAGGGCATTGAGGTAGATGATGATACTTTAGCTATTGATCTAATAAACGCGGTTGGGCCAATCCCTGGAATGTACCTTGACAAGGCACACACCAGAGAATGGTGGAAGAAAGAGCAATTCATACCAAAAGCAGCTGACAGGCTGAGCTACCCTGAGTGGTTCGGGGGGGGCAAGAAGATTGCCCTAGATTATGCCAAGGATAGAATGGAGGAGATACTAGCTACTCATAAGCCAAAACCCCTGACTGCGAGTCAGGAGAATGAAATAGAGAGGATATTGGAAGAGGCTAGGGCGTATTACAAGAAAAAGGGCATGCTAGAGTAAGGGTAACATAGGCGGGCTCTGCCAATGGAAAGTGAGGTACCAGGGACATGCATCCACGGGTACATCCCTTCCTGGCAGAGACTTCTCGCCAGAGACCCAACCTAACAAGATAAATTGGAATGACTACTTACACTGTTAATTTTGAGCCGGTAGGCCGAGGAGGAGAATGCCAGAGCAACGAAACACTTTTGGATTGCGCACGCCGCCTTGGTGTAGGCATTATCAGTATATGCGGAGGCGAGGGAATATTTCACTGCTGCAAAGTGCAGGTTCTAGCGGGGACTGTCTCAGAGCCAACCTCCAATGAGCTAGAGGCATTTTCCTCCCAAGAGCTTGAGGATGGCTGGCGTCTAGCCTGCCAGACTTACCCCGCCAGTGATTGCAAATTGGGTGTGCCACCTGAGTCAATGACTACGCCACAGCGGACTCAAGTGGAGGGATTAGAAATAGCGGCTCAGCTGGAGCCACCGGTTAAGGCCTACCATGTACCTATGTCAGCCTCATCCCTGTCCGACCCGCAGGCTGATGCTGACCGCTTGCTGGAGGTGCTAAACCGACAATACCAACTACACTGTGGCAAGGTTGATATTGATGCCCTGCGTACACTCTCGCCCCAGCTGCGGGCGTGGGGCTGGCAGTGTCAGGCTACAGTTCGCCATGAGGAAGTGATAGCCTTCAGCCCTTGGCCCAGCCGTCAATTGGGCTTGGCAATAGATTTGGGCACCACCAAGGTTGCCGGCTATCTGGTTGATTTGAGCAATGGTTGGACTTTAGCGGCTAAAGGGGTTATGAATCCTCAGATCAGCTACGGGGAGGATATCATTAGTCGTATTACTGGTGTCATAAACTCGCCGGATGAGGGAGCGCAACTACAGAAGTTAGTTGTGGAAACCATCAACCAGCTAGCTATTGACCTGTGTATTGAGGTTGACGCCAATACTGGGGAAATTGTTGAAGCAGTGGTGGTAGGCAATACCGCCATGCACCACCTATTTCTCGGTTTGCCAGTAGAGCAACTGGCTTTTTCTCCCTTTGTCCCCGCAGTCAGTAGGGCAGTGGACATTAAAGCTCGTGATTTGGGATTAGGTATTGCTCCATGGGCTTATGTGCACCTATTGCCCAATATCGCTGGTTTCGTTGGTGCCGACCATGTGGCAATGCTACTGGCAACCGATATATGGCAGGCAGAGGGACCGACGCTAGCTCTAGACATCGGGACTAACACCGAGGTTTCTTTAATAAATAAAGGCAGGATAACCTCCGTCTCCTGTGCCTCCGGGCCCGCATTTGAAGGCGGTCATATCAGGGATGGTATGCGAGCAGCGAGAGGAGCCATTGAACACTTACGGATAGTAGGTAATAGCATTCATTACCAGACCATTGACCAAGTGCCGCCGATTGGTATTTGCGGGTCAGGGGTGCTTGATGCTATGGCCCAACTCTATTTGGCCGGAGTTATCGATAAGGGTGGCAGGATGACGGACAGTCACCCTAGAGTTCATATCAATAAAAAACAACGCGAGTTCGTTCTGGTAAGCGAAGAGGAAGGAAGTGGACATCCTTCTATTGTTATCACCCAGCAGGACATTCGGGAATTGCAACTGGCTAAGGCAGCCATTCGCACTGGTATCCAGGTGCTCCTGGAAGCTAACAGCCGCTCTGAGGAGGAAATCGAGCAGGTGATCATTGCTGGAGCCTTTGGCACTTATATTGATGTTTCCAGCGCATTAACTATCGGTATGTTGCCATCATTACCTCTAGACCGCTTCCGGCAGGTAGGCAATGCTGCTGGTATGGGAGCCAAACTGGCTCTATTGTCCCGTGGCAAGCGAGCCGAGGCCCAGACTATAGCCTCCCAGGTTCAGTACATTGAATTGGCCAGTATCCCTGACTTCAACCAGACCTTTGTTCAGGCAGGTTACATAGGGCGATACCGGATGAGATATGGCAAAAGGGAGGGAATTGACTAATGCAAACCAGGGTATCCAGTGCCACCAAGGAAGTAATAATTGCACCTGAGCAGCCTACGGTGCTTATTGGTGAGCGTATTAATCCTACAGGCAAGAAAAAACTGACCGAGGCTTTAACGGCAGGCAATCTGGATGCTATCCGCAGGGAAGCCTTGGCTCAGGTGCAGTCTGGGGCAGACATTCTGGATGTCAACGTAGGTATACTGGGTGTGGATGAGGTATCCCTGCTCCCCCAGGTAGTGCAGGTAGTGATAGACACAGTAGATATACCCCTATGCCTTGACAGTGCTAACCCTGAGGCTTTAGAGGCAGCTCTCAAGGTCTACCAGGGCAAGCCGCTGATCAACTCGGTTACCGGTCAAGAGCATTCCCTGGCTAACGTTTTACCCTTGGTCAAGAAATATGAAGCAGCCGTCATCGGTTTGGTGCAGGACGACGAAGGTATCCCACAGAATTCAGAGCAGCGGCTATCTATCGCTCATAAGATAGTGGAGCGAGCAACAGCTTTAGGTATCCCCGCTGAGAATATCATCATTGATTGTGTTGCATTGACAGTAGCCGCGGATGCAACGGCTGGTTGGGTAGTCCTGGAGACCATCCGTAGGGTCAAGAGCGAACTAGGAGTAAACATGACCCTGGGGACGAGCAACATTTCTTTTGGCTTGCCTGATCGTCACCTTGTCAGCAATGTCTTCTTGGCTATGGCTATTGCCGCTGGAGTGACCTGTCCTATTGTGGACGTGGCCAAGGCACGCTCCGCTGTTTTAGCTACTGACCTAATTCTGAGGCGAGATGAGTATGCCAGACGTTATATTGAAGCTTACCGCCAACGCCAGAGGTAGACTTTGATCTGAAGTCGAATAAACCAATATAGGCAGGCTCTGCTCCAGCGGAATTGGTAAGTGCCATTCTGCTAAAGCATAGTGATATGCAAAAGACCATTGAATCCACTAGAGCGAATAACAGAGTCCCCCAGCCTGGATAGAGTTACTTATCCATGAGAAAAGCCAGGGTAAGAGCTTCAGGCAGCTAGGCCAGATGTTTAACAGGAGCCATGGGAGGATAAGACAGATTCTAGCTAAATATGGCCCGCTACAAGTCGCGCTATTAACTGAGGAAAGGGTTGCGGCTAAGCTGGGATACCCGGGGTA
The DNA here is from genome assembly GCA_030643695.1 of Dehalococcoidia bacterium. GTDB lineage: Bacteria > Chloroflexota > Dehalococcoidia > Dehalococcoidales > DAOWKM01 > DAOWKM01. Next base: position 8,743 of record DAOWKM010000119.1, read on the forward strand.
CTGCCTCGTCCGGCTGGCGAAAGAGGGTCTGATCAACCCGGTAAAGCCTAGGGCTTACTGGCTTTACTCCGAAGAGCAAGTTAGACAGATACCAGCGCTTATTGCTGAGGTAAGAAAATGTGAGCAGTGCGGCAGGCTGTGCCCATTATAGAAGAGGAGATTAAGAGAAGCTGAGCAGTTCATAGAAGCACTTAAAAAAAGAACAAGGCTGATACTTTGGCCGTGTCTGCCTGTTGACCATGACCGCTCACGAATAGAGAAGGGTTATTGATGCCCTGGATAGTGCAGGTATCAGAGACAAAGTAAAGGTAATGGTGGGTGGAGGTGCTATAACTCAGGGATTTGCTGATGATATTGGGGCAGATGGATGTCACCCCACAGCGGTCTGGGCAGCAAAATTACCCCAAGACTGAATGGAAAGTAAAAGGAGGCAATGTCATGGGATCAAACGGCTATGTGGTTAAACGCCCACTGAATATATTGACCGAGGAGGAAGTTAAACGGATTCACTATGGGGCTCTGGAGGTCATGGAGAAGACAGGGGTGGTGTTTCATCATAAAAGGGCATTGGAGATTTTGGACGATGCCGGTTGCGAGGTAGATGGTGAGAAGGAACTGGTAAGGTTCCCCAACTATTTAGTTGAGGAATGTTTAACAAAATGCCCAAGGAGAGTTCTTCTCAAAGGAAGGACTCCGGAATATGATGTAGTAGTAGGTGACCCTTACGTGCATTTTGCCAGTTGTATTGCTATGGAGATGCTGGATCTAAAGACTATGGACAGGAAGCCCCCAACGGTAGAAGATCACATTAACATGGCAAAGGTCCTGGACTATTTAGATGAGGTTCATTTAAATTCAGGGGACTATACAAATATAGAAGGCATTCCTGGTATATATATGCACCCGGAGAGGTTCAATATAGCCTTTAGATATTCATCAAAGCCATTGATTACAGCCGGAGTATTTGGCAATGAGACATGGGTGATAAAAATGGCACAAGCCGTGGGTGAAAATGCGGCGGGGCATGTGCAGTGTTCTCCACCATTGACATGGTCTTCAGATAAAATTAACTGTATGTTTCACTATGTAGAAGCTGGCTTCCCTCTATTGCCGGGTACAGGCTTGGCAACAGGAATGACTAGCCCTGTAACTCTGGCCGGATCGTTAGTACAGCAACTCGCTGAAGTTCTGTCAGTAATAGTGCTGGCACAGGTGGTTAAGCCTGGAGTTGGCGTCATTGCTAAAAGCCGCATAGAGCCACCTGACATGAGAACAGGGACAATTGCTGAGGGCGGTGTGGAAAAGGCAATTGCCGACGGAGCCTGGAATCAAATCTGGCGGTGGTACCAAGTTCCTCGTTTTCATGTAGTGGTAGCCACTGACTCCAAAGTTCCAGACTATCAATGCGGAATGGAAAAGGCATTACATTTCCTCTTATCGGCCTTGACTGGCTCCAACATAATTGCTGGCATAGGAGGAGTATATGATGAACTGACAGCCTCCCCCATCGCCGCCATAATGGATAATGAATTAGCTCGTATGGTTGGCAGAATAATTGAGGGGGTGGAGGTAAATGAGCAAACTCTAGCAGTTGATTTAATTAATGAGGTAGGCCCGATCCCGGGTCAGTTCCTTACCACCGAACATACCAGGAAATTGTGGAGGTCAGAGCTTCTCACATCTGAGCTTGCTGATAGACTGGGATATTTTGAATGGGTGGGGAGAGGTAAAAAGACCTCCCTTGATTATGCCAAAGAAAAATATGAGGAGATAATAGCTACCTATAACCCAGCACCTTTGCCTGAAGATAAACGCAAAGCAATAGATGAGATTATAGAAGAAGTTAGGGCGCGTTACGAGAAAAAGGGTACTACGCCATAGGGTTGAGATAATTTGAGCCAATCCAAAATGCTGCCATTATGGGAGTAAGTAATGGACTTAAAACCAAATGTGAGGATCTGCCGGGCAAGCAGTGGAAGCAGCGAAGAAGGCAAGGATAGATACATTACAGATGCTAATAAAAGAGGTGGCTCATAAGCATAGCAAGTGAGTTAGAGAAAGTAGTTTCTCCGGAGTTTATCTCTAGTGCTCTAATTGATAGGATAGTTAGTGCTAAGGATACTTTCCCTTACGAGCTTAGAGAGGAGGAGGTTCCTTATGCAGAGGTGATACCGGGGTGTAAGGAAGAGATTAGCCAAATCTTGAGATTTGCCAACAAAGAAAAATCCCCGTGTTTGTTAGGGGGTTCAGCAACTCAACTGGCTGGCTCGACCAGACCTCATACGCATGGGATCGTCTTCAGTACCGACAGACTCAATAAGCTAGAGACCTTTGAAGACTATAACTTTTTTGAACGCGGAGCTGGTTGTATAGTGCTTCAATTAGCCCAAAGGCTTGAGGAGCTAGGTTACTATCTTGCTGCTCACCTTGCGAGCCGGCGAATTGCCTCATGAGTGGCGTTGTATCTAATCACACACGCATCCACATTATTGACGCCTCTATGGGAAGCCAACGGATTATATACTGGGGGTAGAGGTTGTCCTTCCCAACGGAGGCATCATAGAGACGGGTACTGAATGTATGAGGAGCCCACATATAGAATTAGGACAATCGAAGAAGTAAAGGGGATCGTTGAGCAGCTCATCGAAGGTGATGGGGAGCAATCTAAGTCGTTAGAACCGTGAGGAATAATACCGGAGGTCAGGGTTGGGTAATTAGACAACAAATGGAGTAGCTTGAAGAATTACACATTTGTCCAGATTGTTATATAACGACCGCTTGATAGATCTGATCGAGGGAATCAGGAGTATTAATGTGCTTTAATAATTACGGAGAAGATCCTAACCAAAATCAATTTCTTTCGTTATTTATAGATGAGGTATCACGAATAGTAATCGGAGGTGACTGAAGTGAAGAAGGTGTTTCTGTGTGTGCTAATGGTAGCATTAATGTTAGGCCTAGTGGCTTGTGCCCAACCAGTAGCCGGTGAGGTGGTACAATCAGAGAAGCAGCGGGTGACTTCACCGGATGTCGATGAAGCCGATTTGGCAACTCTGGTCGACGGAAACAGCGCCTTCGCCTTCGACCTGTATCAGGCACTCAGAGAGGCAGATGGCAACCTCTTCTACTCACCCCATAGCATCTCACAGGCACTAGCTATGACATACGCCGGTGCACGTGGTGAGACTGCGCAGCAGATGGGCATGTAGCCTCTTGATTCCCGTTTTCACCTTGAGCCTCGTGAAGAAGAGTTTCAGGCCATTGTTAGTCAGCGGCTTCCCGTCCGATGTGAGGAAAACATTATCTTGTTCCGGGAAAAGCGGTTCAGGCCTGAAATGGTAAATGTACCGCTGTAGATACTTCTGGGCATTGCTCCCGATGGGAACAGGTCTCTGCTTATTGCCTTTCCCTGTCACCAAGAGTTGACCCTGATCGAGATCCACTTTCTCCATTGTGAGGTTGACCACCTCGCTAACCCTCAGGCCCGCATCCAGCATCAGGTACACAATGGCACACTTCCTGCACCCTATGGCAGTATCGCTTGTCAGGTAGGAAAGGATGTGGGCTATTTCGTCTGGCGTTAATGGCACGATCTCCTCATTGGTTGCTTTCGGAACCCTGAGGCGCGACAGGACATTCTCCTCTAGATATCCCTCCCTTTGGAGCCAGGACGAAAAGGCTCTCAGCGTCCGCACGTGACCTTGGACTGAGTAATCCGATAGCCGATCCGGGCGACTTGGAGTGTAGGGATGCCCTTGATATTTGGGATGCTCATCCTGAAGGTAAAGTATATACAGGCGAACCGTATTGATATCGACGTCACTGAGCATGCCAGGCCGTCTGTGTCTTTTGAGCCATCCCCCAAACCTCCGCAGGTTGGCAATGTACCACTGCACTGTCTTGTCGCTCTTATTTTGGCTCCTGAGGTCGACAGTATAGTGCTCGATCAGCTTGGTCAAGGGTATTGTCAGCTTTTCCAAGTCTTCCCACCGCCGGTTGTGTCCTGCTCGAGGGCAGACGACGAACTGTCCTTGTCTTCCCTCTACTTTTAGTATAGCGGCTGGGTTGTCAAATCCGACATTCTGATTTGAGATTTGTTTACATATCCGTGCATTGTTTAAAGTTTGTTCCGGCTGCGCTAGATCCTTTGACCCCCGTTCCTTAGTTCCCTTACTGGATTGTCTCGTAGCCATTAGAAAGCTCACCTCCTGATCCTTTTTTGATGTACCGCGAGGTGAGCTAATCAGCGTGTCTATTCAAAATCAGTGTCTCGTTTGTGCCTTTTTACGGTATTCCCTACCTACCTCCATGGTACCTGACTTTTAATCAGGGTGTCGCAGGTTCGAGACCTGCACGGCCTACTATTCAATTTCCCTAGCTTTGCCTGTTAAACCTAGGCAAGTCGCCGCCTAGTTTGGTGGAGCGGGTGATGGGATTCGAACCCACGACGTCTTGCTTGGGAAGTTACCTAGAGACAAGCTAGCATTCGCTTGCTAGACCAACCGCTTGCCTCCTTTCTGGGCTGAATTATACCCCCTCCGTAGCGCTGGAGGCAAGCTTGCCGGGCTTTGTGAGACGTTGCAATTGCACAAAACGATGTAATGTTTAGTCGGGATTCTTTAGCACTTTTGAAACCCGGGGGTGGATAGAGGAGTCAAGATTGCGAAAGGTGCTTGGTCTTGGTGAGGTGGCGCAACACATTGTCCCGACATGTGGTGGGAACTAGAGGTATTGCGCCGAGAGGGCTTTCGGGGGACTGAGCCAAACACCTGAATGGATGCGGCGGCAGCATAAGTGCGGTTAAGGTAGGTTTTATGCGGGCATTTTTACACAAGACTAGGGATATTACGCATCCCAGCAAATCGAGTCACAACTTTGGGGCTATTGACAGCACCTCTCTTGGCGGTTATGATGGTTAGAGGTAGCTCTATTTTGCACCTTTCTGGTGGCGGTATCGTCCAGTTATGTTATAGCTGAAAAGAGATACCTTAGCTAGGGTTTGTAAGCGGTTGGGTCTTTTATTTATTTGCCTAGGAGCAAGCATGAGGTCAGTTAAGGAAGGGGTTATTTATGGCTGGAATAGCCGGGGTTCAAGGAGGCGATATCAATGCCTTGGAAACCATGCTCGCAAGCCTTCGTCACCGAGGCCCCTATGAGACTTGGATAAGCCCTACAGAACATACAAAGATAGGTTGTTGCAAACTAGAATCGGAAAGCAGGCAACAACGACGATTGAATAGCCATGCGGATGGCAAATTTGCTGTCCTTGATGGTCACCTATATAATGCTACCCCTCCCCACCTTAGTGACGCCGCCCTCCTCCTTTCCCTATATGAGAAATTCGGTCCGCAATTCGCAGCAAGACTCAATGGGGACTTCTCTTACGCCCTACTGGACTCAGGGAAGTTAGTTTTAGCCCGGGACCCTGTAGGCGTGAAACCCTTTTATTATGGCTACAAAGATGAGGGATTCTACTTTGCTTCAGAGGCAAAAGCACTCACAGAGGTAGCTCAGCAGATTAAGGAATTTCCGCCCGGGTATATTTATACTACTAGGCTTGGGTTTCAAAGATTTACACCCAAGGTAAAAACCCCAGATTTTGATACCAAGGAAGAAGCAAAGAAAATCCTTATCAATTTGCTTACAGAAGCTCTAGAGAAAAGAATGAAGGATAAAGCTCCTGAGGGAGTAATATTAAGTGGGGGATTGGATAGCAGTATCATAGCCTGCCTTGCTAAAGAAATTCAACCGGATATTAAGGCTTTTACGGTAACCGTGGAAGGAGGAGAGGATCTTCCTCATGCTCAAGATGTAGCTCGCTACTTAGGCATTAAACATTATGTATATACATATGATGAAGAGGAAATAAGAAAAGCTTTACCTCAGGCTATTTATTATTTGGAGTCCTTTGAAGAGGATAGCGTGCGTGGAGCTGTAGCTCATTTCTTTGCATCGAAGCTTGCTTCTCAATATACCGGCTGTGTTTTAAGTGGAGAGGGAGCGGATGAGTTTCTTGCCGGATATGAAGAGGAAATGAGAAAGGCAAAGGGTGAAAAGGAGCTTACAAAGCTCATAGATAAATTAATTGCTGTGGCACATAATACCGGATTACAAAGACTTGATAGGCTAATGGCATCACATTCTTTAGAGTTCCGGGCGGTTTTTTTGGACCAAGAAGTCATCGATTTCTGCAGGAAACTTCCCACGAATTGGAAAGTTCACGGACCAGAGAGAAAAGGAAAATGGATTCTAAGGGAAGCCTTTTCTAGCCGTCTTCCTCAACGTATTATCTTTCAAACGAAGCGTCCCTTTGGGTCAGGAGCAGGCTCCAGTAATCTCTTGGAGGGTATAGCCGAAAGAGAAATCCTTGACGAAGAATTTCTAAAAAATCGCCGCACAGAAGGTGGCTTGAATCTTCATTCTAAAGAAGAACTGCTTTATTACCGTATCTTCAAGGAAAAATTTAAGCATCCTTCGTTGCCTAAACTAGTAGCAGTGTGGGACCCTTTCAAGCCCGGTTTTTAGGATATGAACATGACTCTTTCCTTTCCCATTAAGGAGTAAGTGAGGAAATGTTAGAAGCCTGGGAATATTTAGTTAACCATCCAGAAAAGCTAGTAGGGTGGACCCTTGACCACCTTTGGATAATTTTTGTTGCCATTGTAATTGCAATC
>DAOWKM010000095.1 GCA_030643695.1 Dehalococcoidia bacterium
GAGGCTGCCTCTGGGGTTCTACCCTGCACCTTAAAACCACCAAATTGATAGATTGACTGAGGGGTAAGCCCGATATGACCCATAACCGGTATTCCCCAACTGACGATTCGGCTTACCTTTTCAGCCACGGTTACACCACCTTCAAGTTTAACCGCCTGAGCGCCACCTTCTTGAATGAATCGAGCCGCATTCCCAAGAGCCTGGTCAACGTTGATGTGATAGGTCATAAATGGCATATCGCCAATCACCATTGTCCGTTTCGTGCCTCTGACCACAGCCCTGGTATGGTGTAGCATCTCCTCCATAGTTACCGGTATCGTTGATTCGTAACCAAGGACTACCATTCCCAGGCTATCTCCAACCAGGATTAGTGGTATTCCCACCTCGTCAATTATCTTGGCTGTAGTGTAATCATAGGCGGTGAGCATAGTGATTTTCTCACCCTTTTGCTTCATTTCCTTTATTTGGGTTATGGTAACACGCATTTGTTTCTCCTTTAGAAAGGCATAGCCTCAATCGCTCGTTTAGTTTCGGTAATTGCGTTTCTGGCATCAACATACACTAGTTTAGGGAGAAAATTGCGGGCTTCATTATCCTCAACTTGGCAGTAGGATAAGATAATAATAATATCTCCCTTAGCCACCAGTCGGGCAGCAGCCCCATTGATGCCGATTTCACCGCTTCCTCCCTCAATAGCGTAAGTAGTAAAACGGACACCATTATTGAGATTTAGCACCTGCAACTGCTCATAAGGGAGAATGTCAGCTTCCTCCATAAGCCTTTGGTCAATAGTAATACTGCCCTCGTAATCAATATTGACCCAGGTAACACGAGCTCGGTGAATTTTACTTTTAAGCATTATTCTCATCAGACTCCCCTTTTTCCTTTCCGCTATTTTTCCTCAGCCTTTTAGCAATAGCTTGACCTGCTTTGATAATCAGCCATGGGATAGTTCCCCCTGCTTCAGCGATGCCTCCCACTCCACGATACCTTCTGGCATCCCCTTTTACCCCCTTTTTCACCCATAGTAACCTCCTAGACTTTCTATTCAGTCAGATTGTTTATTAACCTCACCCCCTTAATCCCCCTCTCCTTGAAAAGGAGAGGGGGAAGAGACTCTAGAGAGGGGCTTCGCCCCTCTCTTACCTACACTCCCCCTTCCCTTAGTAAGGGAAGGGGGTTAGGGGGATAGGTTGCTAAACGACCTCTTTTAATATAGCCTCTAGCTCCTCAGCCTTTTGTTGATTTATTCTCCCCTTGGCTAAAGCAATGGGGATGGTCTGCCGGCCAAGTTCCTGATAAGTAGACAGGACAGTAGGCGCTACCCTTTGTAAGACATCAAGGTGCTTTTTAATAGTTCCAGTATCACCACGAGCAATGGGACCGGTGAGGCACTGAGGTATGCCGATAGTGCCAATGTTGTTAATTGTCCCCTGTAACAAGGGAAGCATTGCCTGAGTAGCCTGATGCGATGGAATAGCGAAGGTCTGCCACAAGTCAGTAGCCAGCTTGACCAATGTTACCATGTAGTTACAGGCAATAACTGCTGCCGCATGATAAACCACCTTATCGCCTGCCGTTAGCTCTATCCAGTGACCATCAAGGGCAATAGCCATCTCCTTGAGTGTATTTAGTAGGGGCTCTTCAGCCTCCAGAGCAAAGGTTGAGCCCGGTACATTTTCCACTGCCTGCTTTATGCTAGCAAAGGTCTGCAGGGGGTGAAAGGCGCCAACCTGGGCACCTAGTTTCTTGGCTGACTCCAGAATATCGGCGGAAAGGGCACCACTACAGTGAACTACGCTTTGCTCGGCATGCCACTGTATTTTAGACGCTACCGAGGCAATAATATCATCAGGGGTAGTAATGAAGATGAGCTCAGCAGCATCAGCCACCTCTTGATTATTATTGACAGCACAACAACCAGTAATTGTCTGCGCCAGGTTTTTCGCCGAGTTCCGACCTCGGCTGGACACTGCCACTACCGGGTATCCCTTATCACTCAGTCTAACCGATAAGGCAGTGCCTACCGTTCCTGCCCCAATAAACCCTAATTTGAGCATCTTAACTTTTCCACCGGTGAACTCACATAAAAAATACCCTCCCCGACTAGCCAGGGAAGGCATTCAAACCATAGCTACCATTCTTGCCGTCTCGGTCGTCTCCGATCCAAGCGACCAAAATTGTTAATACCATTTATTCTTACCAGCTCACCGCTTAATCAGTCGATGGCTAACAATACAAAATAATTCTATAAAACTAATACCGGTTTGTCAAGCATAACTAACTCAACTTACCTCTTATTCTTCTTTCTTTACCTTTGGTTTCTCTTCAGGCTTCTTATAATACTCAACCCCGAAAGCGCTGAATATGCCGACGACCAGTCCTATGACCAAGGCGATACCAATGTTCATCACTCGGCGAGGTGCCACCGGTGACTCAGGCACTATGGCAACCTCGGCAACCTGAACCACAGCACCCTGTGCCCGGCTGGCAACCTCTGCCTCCACCACCTTGCCGGCAACAAGTCTCGGAGAACACCTACTCTGACTCATTTGTTAGCCTTGGACTAGATTATAGCCTTGTTTCAGCAACAGCGCAAGGTTTTTATACTTTTAGAGATTAAGTAATAAGATTTTGATTACCCACTTGTCTATTTAGGGCAATGGCAAACACAAAAGGGAGCTGGGTATTCAGGCATAAAAGATACCCAGCCCCCTAGTAATCCTGATGCCGGCAATATCGGCTTTAACCCTTCCCTATTCTGAACATCTTAGTGCCACATACGGGGCACACACCTTGGGTTGCCGGCTTGCCATTCTTCATGATTATGCTCTTGGCATCTTTCATTTCTCTTTTTGCCCGGCATTTCACGCAGTATGCTTGCATTTTTATTCACCTCCCTTTTTAAGTATGAAGGGTAAACTATTAGCCCATGTATTGTCAATAGCCAGACACATAAACTAGAAGCAGGGATATCAGCCCACTTAGATTGACCGCTCTTGATTTCATGATATACTTGCCTGCCTTTCTCAAAGAGTTGTCCCCCGGACAAGCAAGAAAGGTAATTCTGGACAAAATTCGCTGACGAGTCAGGGTGCTACTCTTCACCAAAAAGAAAAACCACCCTGATTCCAGGGTAGTTTCATCCAGACAGGAACTAGCTATAAACTGATTGATTTTGGCTACGTCCCACGATAACAATAAAGTATACCCTACCCAAATTTTCTAAAGACAATAAAAAGGTTGGTAAACAACTCGTCCCGATGTTGACCTTATCCTAAAGACAAGGTATTATAGTAAAGGATATGGTGGGAATTACCTCTAAGATTGACCGGTAATACCAGACTACTTGACGAGAAGCAAGCTTTAAATACATAATAAATAAAAGATACCTTCACATTAGGAATGCGAGTTATCGCTGGCAAGGCAAAAGGGCACCGGCTTAAAGTAGTCAAGGGAACTATTACTCGTCCGGCAACAGATTTAGTTCGGGGGGCAATCTTTTCTATTCTAGAAACTACTACTAGTGATTGGACACGGGTGCTTGATTTATTCTCAGGTAGCGGAGCTTTAGGCATTGAGGCATTAAGCCGCGGCGCTGGTTGGGTTGATTTTGTTGAACGGGTACCCCGATGTTGTGATATAATTAGACAAAATTTGGAAAAGACAAAGCTGGCAACACAGGCTCATATTTATTGCTGCAGTGTAGCCAAGGCACTTTCCTTCCTTGATGAGGAGTATAGCATTATAATAATGGACCCTCCCTATTCCAATCCGTCGGTAGGTAATATTGTAACTCAGCTGGCAACCTCTAAACTAGTGGGGACAAGCTCAATTATGGTGGTAACCCATTCGCCCCATCTTCCCCTAAGCCAAACCTATGCCACATTGAATCTCATTAAAGAATATCGCCATGGTGATAGCTGTATTGCAGTATACCAAAAGGAGGGCAAGCCTTGACCATTGCTATCTATCCCGGCAGCTTTGACCCAATAACCAATGGGCACCTTGATATTGCCACCAGAGCTGCCAAGCTTTTTGAAAAGTTAGTCATTGGGGTCTATAAAACCCCTACCAAGCATCCCCTATTCACCCCTGAAGAGAGGGTAGAATTGACAAAACAAGCAATAGTCGGCTTACCCAATGTTGAGGTGAAATCCTTTACCGGACTCACCATTGACTTTGCCAAGAAGGTAAACGCCCAAGTAATGGTACGAGGCTTAAGAATGACTGCCGACTTTGAAAGGGAATTTGACATGGCAATGATGCACAAGAAGCTGCTTCCCGAGTTAGAGCTAGTTTGCCTAATGGCAACCCTAAAATACCAGTTTCTTAGCTCCAGCCTGCTCAAGGAAGTAGCCAGCCTAGGCGGTAACATTGATGACCTTGTCCCCCAGCCGGTGGCTGTAGCCCTAAGAAAGAAGTTCATAGTAAAATTAGATTCGGAAAGAGGAGCATAGTCAGGAGGTAAACTACATGGCATATAAAATTACTGATGAATGTATTAGTTGTGGAGCCTGTGAAGCGGAATGCCAAAACCAAGCAATCAGTGAGGGGGAAACAATCTATGTGATTGACCCCGATAAGTGCACTGAGTGTGTTGGTAACTTTGATTCACCCAAGTGCACCGAAATTTGCCCGATAGACAACTGCTGCATACCTGACCCAGAGCATACGGAAAGCCGAGAGCAATTGCTTGAAAAGTGGCGTAGACTGCACCCGGGTGAAACCCCGCTAGATACCTAACCCATTATTGAAAGAAGGAGCGGATTACATCAAACTCGCTGGGGAGTAGCGCCAGCACTAGAGGAAATTTATCTAATAATATAGTAGCCAGGGTTGATTCAATTATAATTTCATCTATGCCCAGAAACTTGACCCAAATAGCTAACAGGGCGCTACATAATATAGCTCCTAGTAACAAGCCAAAGACAGCGCCGCCAAGGTGGTCAACCCAGCCCAACAGCATCATTGAGGCAGCCCGCCGCAACCAGCGGGAAAGCACAGCAGTAATCACCATCACCCCAATTAGTATGATGGCAAAGGCAACAACCTCAGCTACACCAGCCCACGGGATAAAGGATAACAACTCAGAAAAGGGAACGCAGTAGCGACCAGCCAGGATTATACCAATTATTACCCCGGCTAGTGATAAAATCGCCTTTATAATCCCAATCCTCACCCCAGCAAAGATGGTTATAGCTATAGCTACAATGATAACTATATCAAGCCAGTTCATGTCTAGTTTATCAACCTCACCCCCTATTAAGCATCATCCGTAGTGAAGAGCATCAATAGGATTTAGCCTAGCTGCCCTCATTGCCGGGTATATGCCAGAGGCAAGGCCAATGAATACCGACACCGAGACCGCTAGAATTACAATAAATGGTGAGACCACAGCGTTGATTGTGAATCCGCCAAGGTCGATGAGAGAGATTCCGTATGCCACCAGCCAAGCACCAGTCAGTCCAATGGCACCGCCAACCAGGCTCAACATAGAGGCTTCCAACAGGAATTGCATTAGAATATCCCTGCGTTTGGCTCCTATCGCCTTACGCAGGCCTATCTCCCTGGTGCGCTCGGTTACCGAAACCAACATAATGTTCATGATGCCAATACTACCCACCAGCAGGGAGATAGCGCCAATCATTCCCAGAAATATGGTTAAGGCAAGGGTTATGGTCTCAAATGTCCCCATCAGCTGCTCCGGGCTGAGAATGGCAAAATCATCCTCCTCATCTTGGTCAATTTTATGGCGTTTCCTTAAAATGGTTTCAATCTCTTCTGTTACCTCGTCCATAACCTCGGCGCTGGCTAGCTGTACGACGACTGACTGCACAGCGTCTTTCCCGCTGGGCGTCTTCTGAGCGAACAGCCGGGCCTGAAAGGTGGTTATCGGCGTCACCACCAGCTCATCCCAGCTGAACCCGAAAGATGACATACCTCTGGGCTCCAAAACACCGATGACGGTAAACCGTTTATCCCTTATTTTGACCTTCTGTCCAACGGCGTCATCGCTACCAAACAGGTCTTCAGCCACCGTACTACCCACTACCACTACCATATCCCTTCTGGCCAGATTCACTTCGGAGATGAATTGCCCCGACGCTATCTCAAAACCATATACCCTCTGGTAATCGGGGTTGCTGCCCTGTATCACGGCTACTGAGTCTTCATTACCGGCTATTAGCTTAACAAAGTTTTCATTGACTGGGACCATGCCTGTCACCGAACGGATGCGGCCTATAGCTTCAGCATCATCCATATCAAGATTGGCAGTGAAACCGCCGTACATCAACCCCAGCATTCCCGGCGCTTCTGGATTAGACGGTTGCACAAAGAGTAAATTGGTGCCTAGCTCTTCAAAGGTGGAGGTAATCATATTCTGGATACCCGCCCCCACGGACATCAGCGTGATAACGGCGCCAACCCCAATTATCATACCCAGCATGGTTAGAGCCGAGCGCAACTTATTGGCCAATAGTGATTTTATGGCAATACTGAAGAACTCGATAAACTTCACACCTAATCTCCTCTATAAACAAAAGCAGCAATGGGCTGTCTAGGCAGCTTTGCCATCACTGATAACCTTCCCGTCATAAAGACGGATGATGCGCTGGGTTTGTTCGGCTATATCCA
>DAOWKM010000008.1 GCA_030643695.1 Dehalococcoidia bacterium
AGCCAGAATATCGGCTAGGCGTTGCTTTAACACGGCGAAATCATAGGCTATGCCTATATCATCAACACGAGGAGAATTTATCTTTACTACCACCTGAAAACGATGCCCGTGTAACGCCTCACACTTACCCTGATAACCCCGCAAGAAATGGGCAGCATCAAAATGCTGCTCTACAGATATCTGATACATTCTCCCTCCTTAATCGCCTGCCCACTTAAACACACCCTGCACCTCAGTTACCCCTGCCAGCAATTCCTTAATAGTCTTACCGCTTAGCGGATGCACCAGGTCAGGGGCAATCTCAGCCAGAGGAATAAGAACAAAGGCTCTCTCAGTCAGCCTGGGATGAGGGATAACCAACTCAGGGGTCTCAATAACCTGCTCACCATAAAAAAGAATATCTATATCAATGGGGCGAGGCACATTAGATTTACCCGGGGTTCTGCCCAGTTTCAATTCAATGCCCTTAGCCAGGGTAAGCAGCTCCATCGGCGCCAGCCTGGTATAGCCCTGACACACCAAATTGAGAAAGCGGGGCTGCTCAATATTACCTATTGGCTCAGTCTGATATATAGAGGAAACCTTCCCTATCCGCAATCTCCACGATAAAAGCTCTAACGCCTTATCCAGGTGACTCTGGCGGTCTCCCAGGTTTGAACCAAGTCCAAGATATACTGCTACCGGTTTACTCCCCACCTGGTATTCTCCTGATAATAGCATCGCTCATTCGACATACCCGCACCATTGATTGAACATCATGAACCCGTATTATATCAGCACCATTGGCAATGCCAATAGCCACTGTAGCTGCTGTTCCCTCTAGACGCTGGTCTGGAGGCAGGTCCAGTACCAAGCCAATCATTGATTTACGAGAGGTTCCTAACAAAATAGGTCTGTCCAGAGATTTGAGCTCGGCTAGGCGGTGGACAATCTCCAGGTTTTGCTCCAAACTCTTACCAAAGCCGACGCCGGGGTCAATGATAATGTTCTGCCAGGCTACACCGGCTGCCATAGCCAGACTAATACTCCTTTCCAGACTGGAAATGACCTCAGCCATTATATCATGACAGGGGAGTGTATCTCGCTGGTTACTCGCCAGAATGATAGGCACATCTGCCTCAGCAGCTATCCGGGCTAGCTCAGGGTCTCGCTTCAAGCCCCAGACATCGTTAATCATCCTGGCGCCAGCTTCCACAGCACGACTGGCTACCACTGACTTATAGGTATCTATACTCAATGGTACCGATAGCTCTCCAGCCAACCTTCTTACCACTGGGAGCACTCGCCGCAATTCCTCATCAACAGATACGGGTTCTGAGTCAGGGCGAGTGGACTCACCACCAATATCTATAATATCTGCCCCCTCGGCAACAAAGCGCTTCGCCTGCGCCACTACCACCTCAATATCATTACCCAATCCATCCCCGGAAAAGGAATCAGGACTGAGGTTACAGATTCCCATAACATAGGTTCGCTGCCCCCACCTGAACTCGGTATTCCCACAACGGGTAGAGGCTAATAGTAAGCCGCTCTTTTCCAACTCGCACCACTATGAATAATCTGACTACCTGCTAAATTTTATCGTATTCTAACACCTTTTTATCACCTATCAAAGCCCATAAGGAATAAAGCAGAACTTCTTTTGTTGCCTGATTGCTGGCTAACCTGTATAATTTGTAGTAGCAAACTAAGGAGGTTCCTTTGTCCTCAGCGGATAACCTAGACCAATTTGCTACCTTGGTGGGTATTATTGCCAAACTACGAGCTCCTGATGGTTGCCCCTGGGACAGGAAGCAGACCCATACCTCTCTGCGGGTAAATCTGCTGGAGGAGTGCTACGAGGTATTGGAGGCTCTTGATGAGAGGGATTCAGCCAAGCTTTGCGAGGAGTTAGGTGACCTGCTGATGCAAGTTGTTCTTCATACCCAGATTGCTACTGAAGCCGGGGAGTTTGAGCTGGGGAATGTCATAAGTAGTATCAATACCAAGCTAATTCATCGCCACCCCCACATCTTTGGCTCACTAAAGGTAAAGGATGCTGAAGAGGTAACAGCTAACTGGGAGTCTCTCAAGCAGGAAGAAAGAGGGGGGACCTCCATACTGGCTAGTGTGCCCCAGCAAATGCCGGCTCTGGGTTATAGTCAGGAGATTCAGCGCCGGGTGGCACAGGTCGGTTTTGACTGGAAAGACATTGATAGTGTTATAGATAAGCTGGCTGAAGAGGTTAGTGAACTCAAGCAGGCTGATAACGAGGAGCAGAGAGCACAGGAGTTTGGTGACCTGCTGTTTACCCTGGCTAACATTGCTCGTCGGCTGGGGATTGACCTGGAGGCAGCACTCAGGGAGGCAAACCAGCGGTTTTATCATCGCTTTACCTATATGGAAGAGGTCTGCCACCAGCGTGGAGTAAATTTTAGCGAGCTATCCTTTGATGAGCAAAAAACTCTATGGGAAGAGGCTAAGCGGAGAAGTAAAGCAACTGGTCGGGGCGAGAGGATTTGAACCTCCGACCTCAGCGTCCCGAACGCTGCGCGCTAACCAGACTGCGCTACGCCCCGCTAATTAATATTATAGGCAGATTTAACCTTTAGAGCAAGGACTTATAAATTAGAGAGCTTAATGAAATACTGCATTGTAATAATTGATGGCGCTGCTGGCTGGCCACTGCCTGAGCATAGTGGTAAGACCAGCCTGGAGCTTGCCCATACCCCCAACCTAGATGCCATAGCACAGGAAGGCACTCTGGGGCTAGTTCGCACTGTACCACCGGGGATGGAGCCTAGCAGTGCTTGTGCCTGTATGTCAGTGCTTGGTTATGACCCTAAGGTCTATTACCAGGGCCGGGCGGCTATTGAAGCCAAGAGTATGGGTATTACCATTGATGATGGAGAGGTTGTTTTCCGTTGCAACTTAGTGGCTATTCGTGATGGTAAGATGTGGGACTACAGTGCTGGTCATATCAGCACTAATGAGGCACAACAGCTTATCACTGCTTTAGAAGAGAGCCTTGGTAATGATAAAATACATTTTTACCCTGGCATCAGCTACCGACATATATGCAAGCTAAAAGGACGAGAGGATACACTATTGGCTACCTGCACCCCACCACACGATATTCCGGGCAAGCCCATTGACGACTTTCTCCCCAGGGGTCCAGGAAGCGAACTACTACAGGACTTGATGGCGCGCTCAGAGGCTGTGCTCCAAGACCACCCGGTAAATGTAAAGCGGATGTCTCGTGGTGATACTCCAGCAACAACAATCTGGCTCTTCTGGGGTAGCGGGAAGGTGCCCGATATGCCATCTTTCCAGCAAGCCTATGGTCTTAATGCCGCTCTCACCTCTGGGGTTGACCTTCTTCGGGGTTTAGCCCGAATGGTAAGAGTGGATGTATTGGATATACCGGGAGTAACTGATGGACTGGATAACGACTATGCTGCCCAGGCAGCTGGAGCCATCAAGGCACTTGATGGGTATGATTTAGTGGTTATTCATATTGAGGCGCCGGATGAAGCGACTCACGCTGGTGCCATTGATGACAAAATAGAGGCTATCCAGAGGGTGGATGAAGAGGTTATTAGTCAACTCCGCTTCTGGCGAGGAGATTCTCTTCGCCTGCTGGTTATGCCTGACCATCCCACCCCAAT
>DAOWKM010000060.1 GCA_030643695.1 Dehalococcoidia bacterium
GAGAATGGTATCAAGCAACTATTTCAGGCTCAGCAGGCTGCTCTGGAGTCCTTTTAGGGGCGAGCCTGCCCGCTACCAAAGATAATCCATTTATAACTGGTTAATTCCTTTACCCCTAGTGGACCGCGGGCATGCAGCTTTTGAGTGCTAATGCCTACCTCAGCCCCCAGACCAAACTGCCCCCCATCGGTAAACCGGGTGCTGGCATTAGCGTAGACACAGGCAGCATCCACTTCATTGAGAAAGCGCATGGCTGGTTGATATTCCTCAGTAATGATAGCCTCAGAATGCCCTGAGCCATAGCGCTCAATATGTTCCAGTGCTTCGTCTAGAGAATCCACTACCTTTATTGCTGCCACCAGTGATAGAAACTCCTTGCCCCAATCCTCATCTGTAGCTGGAACGAGTTTCAAAGAGGGCTGCGATTCAAGAATGGATAGAGCCCGCTGGTCGCAGTGCATCTCTACCCCAGCCTTTGCCCACTCAGCAGCTATCAACGGCAGGTAGCGTGGAGCAATATCAGCATGAACCAGCAGAGTATCCAAGGCGTTGCAGACTGTAGGTCGCTGCACCTTGGCATTAAAAGCTATAGCCACTGCTTTAGCCACATCGGCACTTTTATCTATATAGGTATGACAGACACCAATCCCGCCGCTAACCACGGGCATTGCGGCATTCTCTGATATGAGTTTTATCAGTCCGGCTCCACCCCGGGGAATAATCAGGTCAATAATATTACTCATCTTAAGCAGGTGGTTGACCAGGGTTCGGTCGGTATTTTCAATAAACTGCACTGCTCCATCAGGCACTCCCGCCCTGGTTGCTGCCTGTTGAACTACCCTGGCTAAGGCACTATTTGAGTGAATTGCCTCCTTGCCCCCTCTAAGGATAATGGCATTGCCTGACTTCAGACAGAGAACAGAGATGTCTATGGTGACATTGGGTCGGCTCTCATAGATAGCCCCAATTACCCCCAGTGGAACCCGCTTCCTGCCTATCTGTAAACCATTGGGCAGGGTGCGCATATCAAATATCTCACCCACCGGGTCGGGCAGGGCTGCCACTGCCAGGACATCGCTGGCTATGGAGTCAAGGCGCTCTGGGGATAGCATCAATCGGTCAAGCATAGCCGCATTCATGCCTGATGCCTCAGCCTCCTTATAGTCAATTTGGTTAGCTGCCAGTATTTCATCCTTTTTGGCTAACAGGTCATTAGAGATATTGTATAAGGCTTTATTCTTGACCTCGGTGGAAAGGTAAGCCATACGGCGAGATGCTGCCTTAGCCGCCCTGGCCTTTGCCTCCAGTTCCTCAATAGCTGATTTCATATTTTTACTCCTTTGATAGTGTAACCCTATCCCCTGTATCCCCTTCCCCTTGATAAGGGGAAGGGGAGGTATTTTTTAAGAGGGGCTTCGCCCCTCTTAAACTCCATGATTTAACCAACTGGGATTTACATACTCGTTTCTTCCATCATCAAAACGGACAAGATACTCATGTGTGCGAGGCTCATAGCCAATAACTGTCCCCTTACGGCCTCTAAACGAGGCCTTTTTGTCATTCCCTATCACTATGTCTCCCATATTGAATTTTAGTTTGCCCATCGCTGGCTGTACCCCTTCTTTCTGCGTTATTTTCTGGGCTTTAGCAAAGGTTATATTGGTTTGTGTCTGTGGGGGCATATCAACTGTTTTACCCTGTAACAACTCTTCTATAGTTAATATCTGTATTTTCGGATAGTCCTTATCATAGACTGGAGAATGGTAATAACTGGCATCAACTGCCTCTACCTTCATTGGGCTAGTAGGTGGCTCAAGGGTGATAAAGACACCTATGGCATCGTTGGCTGCCACTGCTTTTAGTTCTCTAACAGCGTTTACACCGATATGCCCGCTCTTTACCTGAACCACCACCCGCTTGGGCTTGCCACTAACCTCATCTATAAAGTGAATAACGCCGTCAATACCTTTGTCAGCGCCCTTCTTCTTCTCGCCGAGGGGTCTGGCTCCAATCAAGCCCAGTGCCCACCACTGGAATTGATACCTGTCCTGATGAGCCAGAGCCTTAGCTCCAGCCAAATCCACTGGCTCGCCAATAACCTCGGCTTTAATACCAAAGCTATCCTTGAGGCGATTGCGCATCAGGTTAATGGCTAAATGGGTAATGTCAATGCCTATCCACCGTCTGTTTAGCTTCTGGGCAGCCACCACCGCTGTGCCACAGCCGCAGGATGGGTCAAGGACAATATCCCCTTCATTAGAACTGGCTTTAATAATGCGTTCTAGCAGGGCGAGGGGTTTTTGAGTGGGATAATTAAGGTTTTCCTTTGCGTTGGGTCTTAGGTAAGGAATGTCCCACCAATCCTCAGGAAATTTTCCTCCTTCTCTTATTTCTCGAACAAATCTTCTGCCATGGGCACTCGACATATAGCCTGCTCTTTTTGTAGTAGATTCTTTATAAGGTATGCGAACATTGTCAGGATTGAAAGTCCGCCTCTCGGATTTCGTGTAAAAGAAGACTATCTCGTGAGCTCGGCAAAAAA
This sequence comes from Dehalococcoidia bacterium, assembly GCA_030643695.1. Classification (GTDB taxonomy): domain Bacteria; phylum Chloroflexota; class Dehalococcoidia; order Dehalococcoidales; family DAOWKM01; genus DAOWKM01. Next base: position 2,543 of record DAOWKM010000060.1, read on the forward strand.
TTCTTTGCTTTGGAGCTGCCGGCCTAGCATAGCACCAAGAAATCTCATTTCTGAAATTAGCTGCCCCAAAGACTTGGTCTAGCACCAGCTTCAGGTAGTGGCTGGCGGTGGGGTCGCAGTGAAGATAGAGGGAGCCAGTGGGCTTCAAAACTCGGTGGAGTTCCGTCAGCCTAGCCGTCATCATTACCAGATATGCCATAACATCATTGTTACTTATGGCATCATGCAAGGCACCAATCAGCTTGCCCACCTTCAGCGGCCCATTAACCACAATATCGTGGTATGTATCTTCGGCTGTCTGCGTCCAGTGCCAGGTATCGGTGAAGGCTTTTATCTGGGCTTGAGACTCAACTCCGCCATTTTCTTTGAACAAGATGTTATAGTCCTTCTTGCTATTAAATGGTGGGTCTAGGTATATCAGGTCAATAGAGTTATCGGGGATATATTTACGCAGTATTTCCAGATTATCACCAAAGTAAAGGACATTAGTCTTTAATTCATCCATAACCCCACCTCCTTTTTCCCTTCCCCTTATTTCCGCCCGTTAGCTACTTCTTGATAAAGCCAAGTTTTTCTTTGGCAGCCTTTCTATTTGATTCCTCACCCCGTTTCAACACCTCTACCATAAACTCACAAAAGAATTCCGGATTAGCCTCACTGATCCGTTCAATAGTGTCCCAAAGCACTTGTGGCTCTTTGGGGATAATATC
>DAOWKM010000037.1 GCA_030643695.1 Dehalococcoidia bacterium
GGCTTAAAGTAGCCCTTCTCCATCCAGAACTGATACCACCTAGCCTCAACCTTCCCCGGCTCATAGGCTTTAGACATTTCATATTGAACATTCAATGCTTCTGTCATACTTCCCTTTCTAGAAGTTAGTTACCAACCTCACCCCCTTAATCCCCCTCTCCTTGTAAGGAGAGGGGGAGGGGATTTTTTAAGAGAGGCTACGCCTCTCTTAAACACTCCTTTGTATTATCTCATTAGAGGGAGGAAATTTTTGAGAAGGGGAAGCCGGTTACATGGACAATTTCATCTAGATAAGGTAGATACTATTTTTGTAACCTACTATCTCCTGTTTTCTCCATGATTTGGATATTCAAGTCGTCTAGGAGACTACATAGTGTCCTCTTTCCTGTTGTCCCTGGCCCAGTACCTTTAGACGAGGATGGACGAGGATCTACAAAGAGGTAATTTTGACATCCCTTGCCCTTTATGCAATTCTGTCCTTCCCCGTAAGGACATCCATACCACCTAGCCACTGCTTCAAGCATATTCATATCTTTCCCTCCTGCTGTTTTCACGATTCCTTACTTGATGTTTTTGGTTTAGGGGTATACTGATTTGCCATGTGTTCCATTTCATATATCAGACGAAGCAGTTCGGCAGTAAACATTATTGTGCTTTCTGCCCGCTTTCTATCAGGTGGCTCAAGTAAATGGGCTGCTTTATTTCCATGCTGTCTGATGAGGTCAACCCATTTCTCCATAGGTGGGGTAATATAGCCCTTTTCTCCAAGGATAGAAAGATATTCCGAAAATGATTCTCCCTCTTTTGCCCCTTTTTCAACAGCAACATGCATCAGTATTTTTCTACATAATAATTCACAAGCTGTGTAAGCATTTACGGACATGCAACTCTTTGCCTCTTGATATGCTTCTTCTACATTCTTTGGTAGACCCTCAATAATTGGGCCAAATAGAGTTCCAGGATAAATCCTATCATCATTTACGACAGAGCCATAACCGCAGTTTGTGCAGAGCACCCACATGACACTTCCAAAGTCTACTTGATATACTGATACGACAATACCAGCAACCATAGTGTTACAATGTCCACATGTATACGTATATCTACCTTCATGTTCTCTAGTATCAGGATATTTCAAATAGTGAAGACCTGCATACCTCATTTCTTTACCCCCTTCCACTTGGGCTTGTTCCAACAGGGTGAACAATACATTTATTGAAGTCCCAGCTTACGTTTTAATCCTTTATACCAAGCTTCTACCTCTTGGCTAAAAGCTCTACTACCCTATCCAGTATCTTGTCGGCTACCTCTCTTTTGGTTAAGAGGGGGAGGCTTTCTACCTTGCCATCTCGGCTAATTATGGTTACTTTATTGGTGTCAACACCGAAGCCGCTATCTTTATCGGTAATATCATTAGCCACAATGAGGTCAAGCTTTTTCTTCTCCAGCTTCTGCCTGGCATTGGCTACTACATCCTCACTTTCGGCAGCAAAGCCAACCCTGATAAAATCACCCTTTACTTCAGTTAGAATATCAGGGGTTCTCACTAGCTCCAGTGTCAAAGTGGGGGTTTTTTTCTTAATCTTAGCCTTGGCTATACTTTTTGGCTGGTAATCAGCTACTGCCGCCGCCATAATCAGGGTATCAGCCTGGGCAGTTGCCTCAGCTACTGCCTTCTTCATCTGGGTGGCAGTTTCAATGTGAGTAATATTAACACCTGCCGGCTCGGGTAGGGAGGTGGGGGCGGTAATCAGCTTAACCTCAGCCCCTCTATCCCTGGCTGCCTCAGCCATAGCATAGCCCATTTTACCTGAGGAGCGATTGCCAATATGGCGGACAGGGTCAATAGGTTCCTGGGTGCCACCAGCAGTAACCACGATACGCTTACCGGCCAGGTCGCTGCTTCTACCCAATACCTGGTTTATGGTGCCAATGATTTTCTCAATCTCAGCCAGGCGTCCCAGACCTATTTTGCCTGAGGCTAGGCGGCCGTAAGCAGAGCCAACAATAATAAAGCCCCTGGCGTTAAGTTTAGCCAGATTATCCTGAGTAATCGGATTCTGGAACATATTAGCACTCATTGCTGGCGCTATGATAATTGGGGCTTTAGTCGCCAGCACAGTGCAGGTAAGCATGTCATCAGAGATGCCAGCAGCCAGTTTAGCGATAACACTGGCGGTAGCTGGAGCAATAACCACTACATCAGCCGCTTCAGCTAGGGCTATATGCGGAACATTAAACTCGGGGGTTAACTCAAACAGATTAGTTACTACCAGTCGGCTAGTAATACTGCCAAGAGTCAGCGGGGTGATAAACTTGGTAGCCGATTCGGTCATAACTACCTCAACTCTGGCTCCAGCCTGAGTTAGTTTACTAGCGATGTTGGCTGCTTTATAGGCTGCCAGACTTCCGGTTATGCCCAATACTATAGTTTTATTGGCTAACATTCTTACTCCCTTATTCGGCTTTGTTCATCAGGAAGATGAGCCTTAATCCAATCAGTGTTATATTGGGATTTACCACATCAATCACTGCTGTTTCCTTAGCGATGAGCTCAGCGTAACCCCCGGTAGCCACCACCTTAGCTTTTTCCCCTAATTCCTGTTGGATGCGGGCTACCATCCCTTCAATAAGTCCTACATAGCCGAAGACAATCCCTGATTGCATGGCAGCAATGGTGTTGGTGCCAATAGCATGCTCGGGGTGGACTAATTCTACTCTGGGTAACACTGCGGCTCGCATAAATAGAGCCTCAGTGGCAGTAACTATACCTGGGGCAATAGCTCCACCCAGGTAGTCGCCTTCTTTGGATACAGTATCAAAGGTAGTAGCTGTCCCAAGGTCAGTGATAATTATTGGTCCGCCATAAAGGTGATGGGCAGCGGCGGCATTCACAATGCGGTCAGCACCAACCTCTCTGGGGTTGTCCATACGGATGCGCACCCCGGTCTTGACTCCAGCCCCTACCACTAACGGCGAGATGTGGAAGTATCGTTGAAATAGCTCTTCAAAGGTGGCGGTTAGTGGTGGGACGACGCTACACAAGGCTACCTGTTTAATATCAGCCGGGTCTAGACCTTGGTGGTGCAGCAGGTTAAGCAGTAAGGCAGCATATTCATCAGCCATACGGTGAATACCCGTAGCCATATGCCAGGTGGCACGAAGCTCCTCGCCCTCAAACACCCCTAAAGTAATATTAGTATTGCCAATATCAACAGCTAATAGCATAGCACTGACCAATTAGCCTTCCTTTAGTTGCTTAATAACTAGTGGTAACTCTGGTAGCAGGTCGCTAGCAATCATGCCAGCATCGCCAAGCCTGGCCTTAACCATTTCACCAGCCTCGCCATGGAGGAATACGCCGCAGGCAGCAGCATCAAACAATGATAAACCTTGTGCCACTAGCCCGGTGATGACCCCAGACAGGACATCACCGGTTCCGCCTGATGCCAGCCCGGGATTGGCTATAGGGCTAATTCTAGATTGCCCATCTGGTGCGGCAATAACAGTATAGGCTCCCTTAAGAACAATTATTTTGTGCCACTCAACAGCCATCCTTTTAGCAATGCCCGCCCTGTCTGACTGAATCTTGTCTATGGGTAACCCGGTTAGCCTTGCCATTTCGCCAGGGTGCGGGGTAAGTATAGCGTTGTCAGTTAGCTGTTGCCACCACTTTGGGGTTTTAGCCAGGGTATTGAGAGCGTCAGCATCAAGGACTAAGGGTGGTGGCTCCAGCTTCAATCTCAAAAGTGCAGCTTGGATGAATCTTATCGCTGACTGGCTTTGCCCTAATCCACAACCTAGAAGCAGGACATTATAGTGGCTGAGCTCTTGATGTATGAGCCTGGCTGCTTCAGGGGAGATGATGCCGGGGGCAGATTCAGGTAGGGGGAGGTAGGTTACCTCAGTTAGTTTTGAGGCTAGAATAGGCTGTAGGCTATGGGCTGTTGCCAGGGTTACTAATCCTGCCCCAACTCGCAGGGCTCCGCTACAAGCTAGGTAGGCAGCGCCAATGTAGTTGATTGAGCCAGCGACAACGAGGACTCTACCAAAGCTCCCTTTGTTAGCTTCAAGTGGACGCTCGGGGAGAAATAATTTAGCCCAATCGCTGTTGGTGACCTCCTTATTTACCTGTTCGGCTAGATAGGTAGGTATGCCAATATCAGCTACCGTTACTTTACCTGCTCTTTCTGCGCCAGGAGGGTTGAGTAAGCCCGGCTTGGGAAAGCCAAGGGTAATAGTATTATCAGCATAAAGGCAGGCAGGGTCAACAGCACCCGTATCAGCGTTGAGCCCAGAGGGTAAATCTAGAGCAATGATGTGAACGTCGGGCTGCCTCTTTTTAGCTCTACTCACTCTGTCTAATGCTTGTAGGAAGATGCCACGAAGTGGGCGACTTTTACCAGTGCCAAACATAGCATCAATAACAGCGTTAGCTGATGACAGTAATTCATCAAGCCTGTCCAGACCTTCATCTTGGGTTACTTCAACACAGGTTATGCCACGCTCCTGAACCAGATTGAAGTTTGGGTCATCTGGCGTTCGCTGGCTAAAAAGGTAAAGGCTGACCTTTGCTCCCCAGTCATGGAGATGGCGGGCGGCGACCAGCCCATCTCCACCATTGTTTCCCGGTCCTATCAGGATTAGGATATGTTGCTGGTCAATAGTGCCCAGGATTCGTCTAACCTCTTCAGCTACCGCTTTCCCAGCATTTTCCATAAGCACGCTGGGGGGCAAGCCTATCTTGGCACACTCCTGTTCTACCTGGCGCATCTGACTAGTGGTTAAAATTTTCACTGCAAATCCTTCGGTAGTCTTTAGTAATCAAGGATTGGGTTCATGACCTCTTTGAGTTGGATTTTAGCTCCTATCTGTTTATACTGTGCTTTGCATATGTAATCCTGCTCTTGCCGCTAACATCTGTATAGCAACCCCCTCCTGAACAACCTCATTCCTCTGGTTAACTACCTGGAAGTCAATTGTGACAAGACCTGCTTCTGGCTTGCTCTCAGAAACTCTGGTGGCTGTGATTTTGTGCCGGCAACGAATGGTGTCGCCAATCTTCACTGGATAAAGGAAGGTTGCCCTGTCAAATAGGTGCCCACCAAACCTGGTTTCAGGCAGGAGAGGTTTGTTGAAGTATTGTGTCCATGCTCCTTGAGCGCAGGTAAAGACCAACATCCCATGAGCTATCCTCTCTCCAAACATGCTTCTTCTGGCAAACTCAGCATCTACATACTGAGGGTCATAATCGCCGGTGAGACCGGCAAAGTTGACAATATCTGTTTCAGTGATTGTCCGACCTTCGGTCTCTCCCCCCTTACCCACTGGGAAATCTTCCGCATAGTAAACTTGTTCTGGGTCAGGTTCAAACTCCGGAGCTGACCACGGAATCCCTGGCTTCAATTGCAATTCTGCTTCTTTGGCTGATTCCTTCCTGACCAGAGTAGTAACGGTGCCGTCATAGACGGGAGTTCCCTCTTGATTTACAAGCTGGAATGCAGTTTTGACTTGCCCAAACCCTTCATGGGTTGGGTCATTGACTTTCTCTGCCACTTGCCAGTGAATGCTGATGGTATCGCCCATCTTAATGGCATCTCGGTAGTTGGCCTCAAAACCGTAGAAATAAGCTCCTGGCACACCTCGCCCTACGATGTGAGGAGAGTTCAAGGAAAGTAGCCCTATCGCCAGGCTGGAGCCCAGCAGCCCGTGAGCAATCCTACATCCATAAACACTGTTTGCCATGAAATGTCGGTCTAGATGAGCCCGACTATAATCGGCGGTAATCCAAGCAAAGTTAGCAATATCAGCCTCAGTTACAGTCCTAGTAAAGACGGGTCTAACAGCTATACCCTTTTGGCCTGCCTGATAATCCTCAAAATAACGAAATTGATTACTCATTATTCCCGCCTATCAGCTTAATTTTTGAGCTGGATTAGTGATTACTTCATCTCCTTCTCAAAATATTTAACCTATTGCCAGTTTGAAGTGTAACAATATCCTGGACTGTGGTCAACCCTCCATAAACCTCTTTAGTTTTTTGGTCATTGCCTGCCAATGTGTTCCCTTCCAGTAAATTCGGTGGCAGGCAGGACACTCCATATACTGGCTCTGGGTTTGGAAAACATAGGGCGGCACCAGGTCTTTTACCTCCTGCTTGCTCCTTTCCGCCAGAGGTTGGTTGCATTCCAGACAGATAGCGAACGGTCTAAATTGGCAATTCAGGTTCAGGCTGTCTATTACCTGACGCATTTGTAGCTCAGGTTCATCATCCTTAATAAGGATGGCGTTGAGTTGTCCGCTGGTTATCACCCGCCTTTTCATAATCTGGGTGTCTTTGGTTAGTATCACCCTTCCCTCGGCTAGAGCAGTAGCTATCATATTGGCATCATTACTGCCATTAAAGAACAGGGTGTCATACCCCATTATCCTTAGCCATTTGGCTAGCTTGCCTACATTGTTGTCCACTATAAATTTTAAATTGCTTATTAACCTCACCCCACTTTTTACAGGTGAAGTTTCATTCCCTCATACGCCAGATTGATGGAATTGTTTAGGGCTTTGGCTACGGCGGCTATTTCAGCCTCTATCTCCCTCTCCAAGTCAGGGTTCATATGGACCCCGACTACTTGTGGCAGGTAGCCCTTAAGCTCCCGGAAGTTAGTTAGCTCCTGCTTGAGCAGACTGGGGGTAAGGTGCCCTGCCTCTTTAGCAAATTCTTCATACCTATCCGGTGCGGTAACCTCAGTAATAAGTAATTGGGGTGAAACATATTCCCAGCAGTCCAAACCTGGGCCGGTATCCCCGGTATAGAATACTGATTTACCATCAGGGGAGGTAACCTGGTAGCCAACAGTAGGAACATTGTGATTTACTTTAACCGCCAGGATGCTATAACCCTCAATCTGCTCAATTTTGCCTGGTTCTATTATGGTAAACTTAACCGTTGGCTTCCCTTGAGGCTGTTCCAGGAATTTAGGATAGAGCTCACCATTCAGTAAGTGGGTGGAAAGGGCATTATACACCGACTGCGCAGAGTAGATATTTATGGTGCTACTGCGGAGGGAGAAGTTCATAGCGATGGCGGGAACATCTCTAATGTGGTCGTAGTGTTGATGGGTGAGAAGGATTGCCTTAAGTTTTTGCTGGGCTGGGAAGGACAGGCTAGAGGTAAGCCCACCGGCATCTATAGCTAGAATATCATCTATTACTAGACTGATGAACTTGGAATTTTGTGATTCGCAATTATGTGCTCCCAAGACCTGAATATCCATTATTAAATCCAGTGCTTACGGTGGAGGAAGGAGAGTATGCCACCAATAATAACCAGCATGATAAGGAACACATAGAGGAGGGAATAGCTAGACTCCTGGAAAGGCAATGGGATATTCATTCCATAGATACTGGCGACTACAGTGATAGGCAGGAGGATAATAGCAATAATGGTTAGCATTCGTATGACCTCATTGGTGCGATTAGTCGCCAGCGAATCATGAGTATCGTTTAACCCTTCAATTATTTCTTTGTATTCGTCCAAACCATCCCATATCTTATCCACATGGTCAACCATATCTCCAAAGTAAACCGCCATATCCATCTCGGTGAAGCGGCGAAGCCTGGGTTCCAGACCGCTGATAACGGTTCTCATTGGCCAAATGATGCGGCGCAGGGAGATAACATCACGCCGAAGTATGGAGATTTCCTTTATCGCTTTGGGCATCTCGCTGGAGAAGATATTATCCTCAACAGTCTCAATATTATCACCAATCTTATTTAATATGGGCAGGCAGTAGTCAACTAACCTATCAACTATACGGTAGAGAAGGTAACCAGGGCCCTGGCTGAAATTCTCTTGTCGCGATTCTTCATCAATCTGGCATTCTTTGAACAATTTTACCAGTGGCTTAAGCTCGCCTTTATGCAGGGTAATGAGGTATTTTTTACCGATGAAGACTGATACCTGACTGGGGATAGTTACCCCTGTCTCTTTTTTAAATACAGGGAAGTGAAAGACTAAAAATAGGTAGTCTTTATATTCATCTATTTTAGGTCGCTGTATTCGGCTGAGGCAATCATCTAAATCTAGGGGGTGAAAGGGGTAGTTTTGAGCTAGATATTCTGTCTCCCGTTCCGTGGGTTTCTCAATATTAACCCAGGTTAAGTCACCCCAGGTAAGCGACTGTAAGTTTAATGGTTGCTTTTCATTTTTGACCTTTGCCACAGTCATAGCATTATCCTTTGGTAAAAAGTCTGGTTATATTTTATCACAATTATTGTTAGATAGCATCTAGCCTGATATACTGAAGGGAAATCTTAGATTGTTTTAGGTTAGAGATGAAGCCCACAAAGCCTCCTTGGACATACAAGATTACTCTCAAAATTAAAAAGGCGCTGGGGATGAACATATTCCTGTGTGATAGCTGTAAATGGAACTGGCGTGGAGCATGTCACAACCCGGCACGCCCTAATGCCACCTGGTGCCCTGATTATGAAAAACGAGGAAAGTAAAGCCTATTTACCGGTTAAAACCCGTGCCATCGGGTGAAGCTTTCTAAGGGTTCTCTTGGGCTTTCCAGTTTATTAGCTGGTTGCTGCCAATCAGGATAGCCGATAGCTATCCCGCCTACTATTATTTTCTCATCGGGGATGTTCAGAATCCTTCGCAAAATCTTGGGGTAGCTTACCACAGATGTTTCCGGACAGGTGCCCAGTCCAAAAGCCAGTGCGGCTAACATTATGGACTGGAGGAATAACCCGATGTCGAGCAAAGACACCAGGCCTAGCCTGCGGTCTTGATAAAATATTAAGGCATTAGGGGCATCAAAAAATCTAATTCTTAGCAGAGCCCACTGCTCTCTTGCCTCTCTATCCTCTCTGGCTATCCCTAGAATCCCATAAAGCCGGCGAGCCAGGTCACGGGAGCGGTTTAAATAGAGCTCGGGAGGGGGAGGCTCGGGGATGTCATGGTCGGGGGGAATCCCTGACTTTGCTGCTTCAAACAAAGCCTGTTTAAGTTGCTTCAGAACTTCCCCACCGATGACAGCTACTTCCCAGGGCTGACGGTTATTCGCTGATGGGGAATGCGAGGCTAGCCTTAAGACCTCCTCCAGCACGTCTTTGGGTACTGGCTGGGGTAGGAAACCACGGATACTCTTTCTGCTTTTGATTGCCTCAGCTATTTCCATTTGTCCCTCCACATAAAATCTAGGTGAGGAGCAGTATTATTTCCTCTCCATAATCATAGCCATTCCCTGGCCACCACCGATACACAGTGTTGCCAGACCAAGTTGGAAGTTCTTACGCATCATTTCATAGATAAGGGTAACCACAATTCTAGCCCCGGTGCAACCTATAGGATGTCCCAGTGAGATTCCACTACCATGAAAATTCGCCTTTTCGTAATCAAAACCGAGCTCTCTCATTACTCCTATGGCTTGAGAGGCAAAGGCTTCATTTAATTCAATATAGTTTATATCCTTCAGGCTAAGTCCGGCCAGTTTGAGTGCCTTCTTGGTTGCTGGAACAGCGCCCAGACCCATAAATGCTGGGTCAACGCCGCCAGAGGCATAGGACCTGATAGTAGCCATTGGTTTTAGACCAAGCTCCTTTGCCTTTTCTGCCGACATTATTACTAAGGCAGCGGCGGCATCGGTTATTCCTGAGGCATTACCTGCAGTTACTGCCCCATCCTTTTTAAATACCGGGGGCAGTTTGGCTAAAAGCTCCATAGAGGTTTCTCTGGGGTGTTCATCGGTATCAAATAGTTTAACCTCTCTCTTCTGGGTAACCTCAACCGGGACTATCTCTTCTTTGAAGGTGCCATTCTTTATTGCCGCTAATGCCCTTTGGTTGCTCATCAGGGCAACTTCATCTTGCTCTTTTCTGGTTATGCCGTACTTCTCGGCTATGTTTTCCGAGGTTAGTCCCATATGATAATCGTAGAATGTCTCCCATAGCCCATCATGCACCATGCCATCAACTATCTCACTATTGAACATTCTGGCTCCCCATCTAGCTGTAGGCAAATAGTAGGGGGCAGCACTCATATTCTCTTGACCGCCAGCGATGATAACCTCAGCATCGCCAGCCTTTATTGCCTGGGCAGCCAGGGCTATGGACTTCATCCCCGAGGCGCAAATCTTATTTACTGTTTGAGCGGTTACCTCTTTGGGGATACCGGCATAGATTGATGCCTGGCGGGCAGTATTCTGACCGCGACCTGCCTGGAGAACATTGCCCATTATAACCTCATCAATCCTTACCTCTCTTAGAGAATCATCCCAGTCATAATACCTTTTCTCCAGCTCAATCAAGCCAGTATCCTTAAATACCTCAGGCGCATGGCTTAAAACCTCAGAGTCCCTCTTGGGTCGTAATCCTACCCTCTTTAACACCTCCTTAATGACAATGCTACCCAATTTTTCTACGGGAATATCTCGTAGTGCTCCACCGTAATTACCTATGGCTGTTCTTACTCCGCTAGCAATTACAACCTCGGTCATCAAGCCTCCTTATTCCCAGTGATACCACTGGTTTATATTTTCCCCTCTATAAATTTGGGATAGTTCCCAATCTATTGAAGGTGTATTTCTCATCCACAGGGATGCCGGCCAGACGCTTGGCGATGTTCTTTGTTCTCTCCATATCATAGCCGCCGAGAATGGCAATCTGCTCCATCCGTGGCGAACCACCACCATGAAGTTGGCCATACATATTCTGTCCGGCAGCTGCTGATAATGCCATATCCTCAACCCAGCGGAAGGCACGGTGCTGATTTTCAGCCGATACCTTAGGATTTCTCATTATATACTTATCTAGGAAGGGGCGGAGCTCCTTATTTTCCCAATCGCCCTCAAGTGGTATGCTAGCCGGTAACCCTCCAGCAATATCAGCCACGATTTCGTAGCCACGGAAAACATGTAGCCCAGCATGCCTTCGGCTGACATTGCTATAAAGGATGTCAGGGATGTAGGTTCCTGAAGCCGATTTGGTAGCGTTGATAGCAGCGGCAATACCTGTCCCGTAGCATAACTCAGAGACAGATATCATCTCAGCTAGTTTGTCGCCAACATGACCCTTTCCTTCAATACCATTACATTCCGCCATCAGAGCGGCGGCTCCCAAGAGCACATCAATCAATGCTGGCTTACAACCGGTGTAGCTATGCCGATGAAACAGGGCGAATAGAAGACCCAGCCTGCCTCCCAGCTCATATTCACCATTTAAGAATACATGCTCCCAGGGAACAAAGACATTGTCAAAGATTGTTGTTGAATGGACCTTTCCATAAGGGCCAGGCTCCCCTAGGTTCTGGAATTTATTAAATTTGGAACCGCTGAGGACTTGTTTTACCCCGTCGGCATCGCTGGGAATGACACAGGAAATCGCCCAGTCTCCCTCCTCCTTGGTCAGCATCCTGGTGGGGATTACTTCAATCCATTCCTCAAGAGGAGCCCCTGAGTTATTTACCTTAGCTCCTCGGATAACGATACCATCGCTCAGTGTCTCTACCTTGTGGACATATAAATCAGGGTCTAACTGCTGATGCGGTCTCTGTGAGCGGTCTCCCTTAACATCAGTCTGGGCACAGCTAGCCGTGCGGTCATTATCCTGGAAGTCCTTGAACCACTTCATAAATCTCTTATGATACTCGGTCCCGTATTTCTGGTCAGCCTCAGAACTGACCACATCATTAGCCGTAGTGGCGTCCATTCCCATACACCGTATAATGCACCCGCCCACCTGGTGGCAATATACTCTAATCATTTTTTGCTTGGCGAGCAGGTCGGTAGGACCTTGATGAAGATGGCAGAATCGGTTTACTTTCTCGCCAGTGAGGTGGGATGTTGCCGTCATTACATCCTCGTATTCCTTAAACTCGGGGTCAGTTGGCATGTCATAGGTTTTGGCAATCACATTGACTGCCCCCTCCAGTCTGGAGTCATCTCGGCCGATGAGTTCACCATCCATATAGGTGTTCCGTCTCATCTTGTTTAGTCTTTGGCGATATTCACTTCCTGTAATCATCATAACCTCATTGCCCAATTTTAGATTTGCTTTATAGCGGGTGAATTATTTTGCTTTATAGGCCGGCGGTCTCTTTTCTTTAAAGGCGTTAGCTCCCTCCATAAAGTCCTCAGTAGTTGTTCTAACCCAGTTATTTAACGACCTTTCTAGCCGTATGCCTTCATCCAAAGGCAGGTTATAGCCTCTGATTATAGCCTCTTTGACGGCTCTAATTGCTAGCGGACCTTTCTGGCAGATAAGCTCAGCCCACTTCATAGCGGTAGGCATAAGCTGGTCTAGGGGCACGACCTTGTTTACCAAGCCTATTCGGTATGCCTCCTGGGCATCTATCATTTCTCCGGTGAGTAGTAGCTCGGCGGCATTAGCCCGGGAGATAAATCGGGGCAGTCTCTGGGTGCCTCCACCACCAGGGATGGCGCCGATATTTACCTCTGGTTGACCCAAGCGAGAATCTTCAGCAGCTATCCTTAAATCACAGGTTAAAGCCATTTCCAGGCCACCGCCCAGACAGTAGCCATGGATAGCGGCAATAATTGGCTTCCATATGGTATCGGCAAAGTTATACGCCCTTTCGCCCCCTGCCTTCACCGGACCAGGGTGAAACTCTTTTATATCTTGGCCAGCAGAAAATGCCCTATCGCCGGCCCCAGTAAGAATACCGACCCACAGGCTGGGGTCATCCTGGAAATCTTCTAGGGCACTGCGTAGCTCCCGATGCACCTGGTTATTTAGTGCGTTCATTGCCTCAGGACGATTAATGGTGAAGATAGCAATTCTACCTTCCTTCTTGTAATCAACAGCCATAATAAACCTCCTCTTATAATTTTTGTTAATTAATAGCGGGAAGATATCAGACCAGGCTGCTGCCGATTGACAGACATCGGGCTAATTTTAGCAATGGGTTCATATCATTGTCAAGGTAAAATAAAATTGGGTAGTGTATCAATTTGAAATTGAGGGGGTTGACAATGCTTGAGCGGTAGTTTATGCTTCAAGTATGAGAAATAAGAAAGAACACGATTTCAGCGTTACAGCCTTTAGGGTAGTCCAAGAAGCTACGGGGCAAATAGAACCTAAGCCGAAACAACCCATTGATTTTAAGGCTCTCGGTAGGCTTGGTGGTTTGAATGGTGGTAGGGCTAGGGCTGCAAAGCTCACACCTGAAAGGCGGGTAGAAATAGCAAAGAAAGCAGCACTGGCTAGGTGGAGTAAGTGAATAATAGGGTCTATCTATACTAATCCAAGACTAATTTTAATCGCTTTATCTACTTCAGACATTTTCCCACTAATCAATTGCCCACATCTATCACCAAGACGTATTTTATCAATGGTCATAATTGCAGCTAAATCAACAGCCCCACCTTGCTCTAAACCACTTTCCTCTTTGGTGAATTCTACTAGAAATGGGTATGGCTTATTGGGTGCAGTAGTTAGAGAGGCTATAATCACCGTTGGGCTTACTTTGTTACCGACGTCATTTTGTATGATGAGGGCGGGTCTCACTCCAGCCTGTTCACTACCTTTCCCTATATCCCAATCCACCCAATAGATTTCGCCACGCCTAATATCGGACACTCTTACACCTTAATTACTTCCAAGCGGGAACAACTTCAGACGCTGCCTTAGCACTAAGTTCAGCAAATTGTTTGTGCTCTCTAGCCATAGCCTTATAGCCCTCTTCCATAAGTTCCATTGTGCGTTTCTGGGCTAGTTCTTCTAGGCACCGGGAAATAACTTTACTACGGCTAGTCTTGTTTTCCCTAGCAATCTCATCCGCTACCGCCTTTAGTTCTGGTCTAGTTATAATTGTAAATCTAGTTGCTGCTTGCATAACCATAATAACACCATCCAATATGAATATATCGTAATACTATAATTACACACCATTGCAACATATCTTGTCAAGTCCCCCTCACGCCTAAATAAAAAATATTTTTCAAAATAACCCTAAAACACTTGACAAATGCTTGAGCGTATGGTATAATTTAGTCAAGATGAATAAGTTAAGTCTTGAACGCCAAGCTCAAGTTATAAGGGTTCTGTGTGAGGGGAACTCAATACGTAGCACCGCTCGTATAACCAACACAGCTATCAATACAGTGGTTAATTTGCTAAGGAATGTTGGCAAGGCTTGTGCTGAGTATCAGGATAAACATTTATATAATCTTCCTTGTCGTAATATTCAATGTGATGAAATCTGGTCATTCTGCTATGCCAAGCAAAAGAACGTGCCAGAAAACAAACAGGGTAGATTTGGATATGGTGATGTCTGGACTTGGACTGCGATTGATGCCGATACCAAACTAATTGCTTCTTGGTCAGTGGGATTACGGGATGCTGGTTACGCTTATAGGTTTATGAAAGACTTACAGAGTAGATTAGCTAATCGTGTTCAGCTAACCACTGATGGTCATAAAGTATATCTAAATGCCGTTGAAGATGTATTTGGTACTGATATTGACTATGCAATGCTAGTAAAGCTATACGGTGCAGAGCCGACTGGTGAGGCACGCTACAGTCCCGCTAAATGTACAGGAACAAACTCACGTGTAATTATGGGTGAGCCTGATACTTCAAAGATTTCCACTAGCTTTGCAGAGCGACAGAATCTGACAATGAGAATGAATATGAGGCGATTTACTCGGCTAACCAATGCGTTTTCCAAGAAGATAGAAAACCATATGTATGCGCTTGCTCTCTACTTCATGCATTACAACTTCGCTAGACCCCACAAGACACTGGCCAATCCCTATCCGAGAACACCAACGATGGCAGCAGGGGTAAGTAATCATATCTGGACAATAGAGGATATTGTGAGGTTAGCCGATTAAAAAATGAGAAACCCCTCAATTGAGGGGTTTCCAACAGTTGCAGCCATAGACCGCAACGGGGTACACTCTTTATTGATACTATTATAGCACATTTGTCAAGGGGGTGTACAATGCCTGAAAAAGCTATGGTCTATATAGATGGATTCAGCCTATACTTCGGCTTAAGGGATATGGGGTGGAGTCGTTATTATTGGTTGAATGTGAAATCGCTTTGCGAGAAATTCGCAAAGCCACCTCGTTGTCGCTTAGAAGGTGTTAAATACTTCACCTCAAGAATAAAGGGAGACCAAAGTAAGGTCGCTCGGCAAGATGCATTCATTCAGGCGTTAAAAACAGTACCTAATATAGAGGTTTTGTGGGGGGAGTATGGGACAAGGGGTTACAAGTGCCATTCTTGCTTTCATGAAGGTAAGCTATCCACTGAAAAGATGACTGATGTTTATAAAGCGAGCGAAATGATTGTGGATGCTTCTCAGAACAAGTATGACATTGCGTATTTAATATCTGGGGACAGAGACTTAGTCCCTGCGATTAAGGTAATCAAGGATAGATTCCCAGCTAGGCGCATAGTGTTGATTCCACCACCCATGCGTTATTGCTCTGATTTGGCAGAAGTGGCTCATGTTACACTAACCATGTGGGAGTATTACTTACGCAAGGCACAATTCCCACCAATAATAACTCGCACAGGTCGCCCCCCACTAACATGCCCCCCGTCTTGGACTTGAAATATACCCTATCCAAATTGACCCACTACCTCATTTCCATTACCCTTTTCAAATTGATACACTACCTAAAATTGGGGCTTTTCTCATCCATTATACTGGGTGGCTTATTGGCGGCTAACCGTTGAGAAAAGCTGTTGGTTGTCTGCTGTTGTTTCAAGTGCTCCAGTGCTTTCTTGGTATCACTGGCAACCTTTGCCTTGTCACACTGCTTTAGCCGATAGTTAAATAACCAGTAGGTAAACTCCTTGAGCTCGGTTAGGCTGATAGACCGGCGCTGAGGATAGCCCTTCTCGCCCCTGAAGCGCCTGAGTAATACTGCTTCAGCAGCCCCATATATTCGCTGGTAAGCCTCGTTAATAGTATTATGTTCTTTACTATAGCCCCAGGCTTGCCGCTCCTTGCGCACTTCTTCCTGCACTGCCGAAATTAACGCCCCCTCTACAAGAATGCCGTAAAAGTAGTTAAGATATTGATGATACTTCCTACTGCCAATAAGCCCCTTGAATTTGTCTAGGGGCAGGCTAAGCGGTGGTTCACCATAAAACAGGAGGGCTGTCCTTTCGTCATCAGGTAGTAATCCATCTACCTCTTCACACAGGCGCTCAGCGAGAAGCAACCAGTCAAAAGCCTCACCGGCAATGAGATAGCGGTAGGTGTAACTGTTATGGTTTTCCTCAGCGGTAGTCCATAATCTGATAGCCTCAAGCAAGGCAATATACCAGTGCTTACCGCTGGTGATAGCCTGCTTTAAATGCCTTATTGCTTCAGTATCTCCCGTCGGAGTCAACTGTTTATCCGAATCTACCATTTTAGCCTCGCGACTTTAGATAGGTGGTGATTTCCTTCAATGGTTTAGTATTTAGTATATCCTGTGTCTGACACCAACCCCGCCTGGCTACCCCCACGCCAAAGCGCATAAATTCCAGGTGCTCAGTTCTATGGGCATCGGTGTTAATTACCAGTTTTATCCCCAGGTCTCTAGCTCGGTAAGCATGAATGTCTTTGAGGTCTAGCCGAGTGGGCATACCGTTGATTTCCAGCATGGTATTAGTTTTGGCTGCGGCTCGGAAGACAGCCTCCATATCTACCGCTATTGGCTCTCTATCGGGTAACAGGCGGCAGGTAGGGTGCGCTAACACATCCACATTAGGATTTTCTATAGCCCCGATAATCCGCCTCGTCATCTGCTCCTGGCTCTGGTTCAGGCTGGAATGCACGGCAGCGATAACAATATCCAGTTCAGCCAGAAGCTCACCGGGCATGTCCAGGCTACCATCAGCACGGATGTCTACCTCTATGCCGCTAAAGATGTGAATGCCACTAATTTTCTGGTTGAGCTGCTCAATCTCTGAAATCTGCCGCCTCAGTCGCTCTGCATCCAGCCCGTGAGCAATACCACGCCCGCCGGAATGGTCAGTGATTGCCAGATACTGATAGCCGAGGGCTTTAGCCGCCAGCGCCATTGCTTCAATAGTATCATGCCCATCACTCCAGTCAGTGTGAACATGGAGGTCGCCCTTTATATCAGACAGCTCTATTAGCCGGGGTATGGTGCCTTGTTCTGCCCTTTCTATCTCCTGCTGACCCTCCCGCAGCTCGGGAGGGATAAATTCCAGCCCTAGTCGCTCGTAGAAAGCCTCTTCGGTGGCAAACTTCTCCAGCTCTTCAGTTGCCAGGTTGGTGATGCCATATTCACTTAATTTCAGTCCCTGGCGGTGTGTCCTCTCCCTGAGGTTAATGTTATGCTGCTTACTACCGGTAAAATACTGGAGTAGGGAGCCAAATGCGTCATGCTCTACTATTCTGAGGTCAACCTGAAGCCCACCGGGAACAACCACACTCGCCTTGGTGGTGCCGCTGACTAGAACCTCCTTGACCTGGGGCAGGTTAACAAAGGTCCGCATTATCTCCCTGGCGTCATCGGCAGTCCCCATAAGGTCAATATCGCCCAGCGTTTCCCTGAAGCGGCGCAGACTTCCCGCTGGGGTCAGGTTTTTTACTCCGGGCAGGTATCTGAGTCTGGTCAAAATCTCATCCACTACCGGCAGTGCCTCGCCAATGGGAATGCGTTGGTCTTTTTTCCTCAGGGCTTGAATCTGACGCAGAATATTCTCGGCGGTCTTATCCCCCATACGGAATAGTGAAGCCACCTTATCTTCAATGATAGCCTTTTCTAGCTCATCTGCCGAAGTTATCCCTAGCTCGCTGGAAAGCAGCATAGCCGTCTTGGGTCCGATGCCGGGGACATCAAGCAGGGTGCTAATCCCTTCAGGGAACTCAGCCTTCAGCTTCTCGTAGTAGCCAAGGTGTCCCGTGGTTACCAGTTCGGTAATCTTGTTGGTGATAGCCTCTCCCACCCCCGGGACTTCCTTCAGGTTATCCTCAGCCACCAGTTGCTCTACCTCAACTGGCAGATGCTCAATGGAGCGAACCACCTTCTGGTAAGCCCGAATTTTAAACGGGTTCTCCCCCTTAAGCTCCAGCAGGTCGGCAATATCCTGGAATACCTTGGCAACATCACTATTTTTCATTGGCTTTGATTTTTTCTCTTATCCAAGCCCAGTCTGGATTACTATGGTTAAAAAATGACTGAAAATTATCCTTCAGCCACTCGTAATAATCATCCTCAGTATATTGACAGAACGCCTCAACCAAGGCACCTTTTGGAATGTCTTCAGGGATTTCCCAATCCCCCTCCTCAAACTCCCCATCCAAAAATTCCTCAACAACTGCTCTATCAAGCATCTTTTGCCTCCCCAAATATTTTACGAGCCAGTTAACTGCAAATTTACAAGTTCAGCCCATGCTGAATACCTAGTATTAAATGTTCACGCGACACGATACATCTATTTGTTTGAGTTCAGGACATATATCTATCATCTCACTGGTTATGAGTAAACTCCTATTTTCTTTTCTTACGTTCTTGAGAAAAGCCTCCTTTTCTAGGAACAGAATAATCAAAATTATTTGACACGGGGTGATTGAGACAGCATTAACAATATTGGTATGCTTGCTTAGATTTAGCCAACCAGATAACTCTTCTACCTTTGCTTTAGCCAGCCTCAGATAGTCCTCAATAATAATGCTTGCCCTTCGTAAATCCTCAGGTAATTTTTCAGTGCTCCAAACATCTTTAAGTAAACCTATTATCTTATTCCTATTTTGATATAGTTCATATTCTCTCTCCTCTTGAATAGCAACTATCTTTGGGAAATCTTTTAACAATATGTCTAGTAATTCAAGATTTGCTCTTAACTCGCTTGCAGTTCTATCTTTTTCCCAGGTTAATATATCTGTTTTATAAATTTCGTCGCGTGTTACTTCATCTAATGCATTTTGTAGACTGGTTTTGATTTGCAATTCAAATTTCTTTCCTAAGATATCCTTGTTGCTTATAAGGGGACTGTCTCTAAAACTTAATATTAGATGAATAGCGTCGTACAAAAATTCATTTGGTGACCGAGACCTTTTAGACTTTTCATCCTCTATATTGAATAGTTGGTTTATCTTCTCTTTTACAGTATCTATTTCAGATATGTTATTCACGATTAATCTACAAGCCACTAGATCCTCAATTTCATCGGCTGGATTCTTACATCCTTCTTTCTCTATTTTGGCCATTATGCTTTCTTTCGGCTTTATCCTTGCATCAACATATGTAATATTCAGTGAATCGGCTATATTCCTAAGTGTCGGGTCAATGTTGGACTTGAGAAGATTCAAAGAATCTACTATTTTGCCGTAGAAAGCGTCAATGGTTTTAGGTATTATCATTTCCTTTTACGACAATAAGTCTTTTTAATATGTCTTCGCGAACCTGTCTGCTTCTAATGCTATTAGACGCCTGTATAACTGCCAACCTATAATCTTGAACCTGTTGCTCCTCTACATCTTCTCTAATTTTCTGCTCAAAATCCATGAGATTTTCTCTCGTTTTTCCAATATCTAGCTCTAGCCTGCCGTCATTTTCGTCATATAACTTTGCCATTGTAGACCAAATCGAATAGAGGTCTGCCAAGTTTCGAAAGCGTGGTCTAAATATATCTAGATTCGCAATCACACTTTTGCATACCTCGTATTTTCTTCTATTTCTATCTAAATCTGGAATACCATCATCATACTTTGCATAATAATCGTCTAAATGCTCTCTACCATCTTTGATTCCATCCATTACCACCAAAAATATTTCCGAGACATATTCAATGTCTAGCATCCTTCTTATTCTTGAAGTAGTAGATTGACCCATGTCATGCCAGAATGGATCATCTACTAGCTGGGTTACATAGGTAATAAACTCTCCAGAGTATTTAGCATGACGAAGTTCTTGGTTATTTAACTTGAGAACATTTCTGTTTAGTCTGTCGAACGATTCATTTAATTCTGACGTGCTTGCTTCACGAATATACTCAACTGTAAATTTATATTCCCAAAAATTAATCTTTACTGGCTGGTCTGGCAGTTCTGAAAAATACTTTTCGGCGAGATTAGGATCACTATACTTCGTAGATGTGGGGAATTCATCTCTTATAAAATCAAGAACTGTCAGAAGTCGTTGCTTCCCATCTACAACATGGTATTTAGTAAGTCCACTTGGGCTCTGTTCGACTTGGAGAAATATGGTTGGACAAGGGAAGTTGCGGAGAATCGTATCAATGAAATAAACTTTGTAGTCAGTGCTCCAAACGCTCTTTCTTTGATATGGCGGATCTAGATCAAGATTACCCATTCTATAGTGGTCTGTAAACCAGGAAAGTGCCTGAAAGTTTGAATCTCTTTTCATTTATGCTGTACCTCCATACTATTCTCAAGCTATCAGATTACTGATGCGATTTTACAAAAGATGTCATTAAACCATAAATTGCAGTATTAAAAATTTCCAGGTCTTTTTCGCCTTGCTTCTTTGCCCTCTCTATTTTATAGAGGGTTAGTTGTCTTAGTAAAATCATTTCTCTACGCCATACCTCGTGTTGAGGTAGAGGTTCACTTGGGGGAGGCGATAGACTCTTTACATCACCTTCTGCGTCTTTAATTGCTTCTTGTAGTTCTTCATCTGTCATTGTAATCTTTACCTTCCGCAGCAGTATTTGTATTTCTTACCCGAGCCGCAGGGGCAGGGGTCATTTCTACCTATCTTTTTGCCGCCAACCTTTAGTCGCTTTTTGCTTTTACCGCCAGCAGCAACCTGAGCCATTGGTGACGGTGCCTGTTGGGGGGCTTCCCGCCTGACAATGCCCACATGGTATATAGTGTGAGCCACATCGTGCTGAATGGTGGAGAGCAGGCTCTGGAATTGCTTGTATCCCTCATTTTTATAGATTACCAGCGGGTCTCTCTGTCGCCCCATAGCGTATAGTCCCGCATCCTGGCGCATATCCTCCATATTAGTTAAATGCTCTATCCACAGGCTGTCTATGATGCGGAGCATTACCAGGCGTTCCAGCACCCTCATATTATCTGAGCCCAGTTCTTTCTCCCGCTCCTCATACAGAGCCTCT
This sequence comes from Dehalococcoidia bacterium, assembly GCA_030643695.1. Classification (GTDB taxonomy): domain Bacteria; phylum Chloroflexota; class Dehalococcoidia; order Dehalococcoidales; family DAOWKM01; genus DAOWKM01. Next base: position 21,081 of record DAOWKM010000037.1, read on the forward strand.
GCCGGCTCAATGAGCCTGTCCTCAATCTGCTTCGGTTTGAGCTGGGAAAGGGCATTGGCACTAAGTGTTGGTGGTAAGGGGAAGATAGTGGAGGCATCGCTAATTAAACCATCCAGATTCCAATTAACGCCACGCTCATCGGGGATATGAGCTGCCACTATATCCTGGAGCTCATCCCTGACCATTGATAGAATATTTGCCTTGAGGTCAGCCCCACCTAGTATCTTCTTTCGTTCACCATAAATAACCTCACGCTGCTTATTAATGACATCATCAAACTCTACCAGGTGTTTACGCATATCAAAGTGGTAGCCTTCAACCCTGACCTGGGCATTTTCAATAGATTTGTTAACCAGCCTGTTCTCAATAGGGGTATCCTCATCCAGACCAGCCCACCCCATAAAGGTCTTAATTCGGTCGCCACCGAAGCGCTTTACCACATCATCCTCTAGGGAAACATAGAAACGGGAGCTTCCCGCGTCTCCCTGGCGTCCGGCTCTACCTCTAAGCTGGTTATCAATTCGCCGTGCCTCATGGCGCTCAGTGCCAATGATGTGGAGTCCGCCACGGTCAACCACCTTTTTGTGTCTTCTGTCCCATTCCTGCCTGTTTTCTTTTGGGGGCTCCTTCCCACCTAACACAATATCAACACCACGCCCGGCCATATTGGTGGCAACAGTTACCGCCCCTGGCTCTCCCGCCTGGGTGATGATATAAGCCTCCTTTTCATGATGCTTGGCGTTAAGCACCTGATGAGGGATACCCCGTTTCTTCAGCAGGTCGCTCAGGTATTCCGATTTTTCAATAGATACCGTGCCGATTAGCACTGGTTGTTCTTCCTGGTGAAGCTGCTCAATCTCACGGGCTATCGCCCGAAATTTAGCCTTCTCATCCTTGTAGATTTGGTCAGGATAGTCCTCACGAATCATTGGCTTATTGGTCGGGATAATTACCACCTCAAGGGTGTATATCTTGTGAAACTCCTCAGCCTCGGTAACGGCAGTGCCGGTCATCCCCGCCAGTTTGTCATACAGACGGAAGTAGTTCTGGAAGGTAATGGTGGCAAAGGTCATACTCTCCCGTTGAACCCTGACATGCTCTTTGGCTTCTAGTGCCTGATGTAGCCCCTCTGAATAGCGGCGACCAAGCATTAACCTGCCGGTGAACTCGTCCACAATAATAACCTGCCCGTCCTTTACTACATAGTCGCGGTCTCTCTTAAACAACACCTGGGCTTTAAGGGCACTCTCCAGATAACGGGTTAGGGAGTAGTTTGACGGGTCATAGAGGTTGGGTGACTTTAATACTCCCTCCCGCTTGAGCATCCGTTCCATATTGCTAATGCCGGCATCAGTCAGGCTAACGGCACGCAGTTTTTCATCTATGGTGTAATCCACATCCTGGCGCAGGCGGGGAACAAACCGGGCAAATAGTTGGTATTTCTGTCCGGCTTCCTCAGCCTGACCACTGATAATAAGCGGGGGGCGCGCTTCGTCAATAAGGAGGTTATCTACCTCATCAACGATGGCATAGTTTAGCCGGTGCTGAACACACTGGGATAGGTCGGCAACCATATTGTCCCGCAAATAGTCAAAGCCGAACTCATTATTGGTGCCATAGGTGATATCAGCCTGATAAGCCTCACTGCGGGAGACAGGTCTAAAATGGGGCCAGCGGTCATCTCCGGAATCAAAGTCGGGGTCGTAAAGACGGGAAGGGGCATGCTCGTCCGGGGTCTGCTGAGGGAAGATGCTAGCCACACTTACCCCCAGGGCGTGATAAATAGGGCCCATCCAATAGGGGTCTCGTCTCGCCAGGTAATCATTAACCGTAACCAGGTGGCATCCCTGACCGGCAAGGGAGTTCAGGTAGAGGGGGAGAGTGGCCACCAGAGTTTTACCCTCACCAGTTTTCATCTCAGCAATCTTGCCCTGATGAAGGACAATGCCTCCCATCAACTGCACATCAAAGTGGCGCTGACCTATAGTCCTCTTAGCGGCTTCACGAACGGCAGCAAAGGCTTCAGGTAGAAGTTCGTCAAGCGAACTGCCA
>DAOWKM010000040.1 GCA_030643695.1 Dehalococcoidia bacterium
AACGGCGGGCAATCTCCCTAGCTAACTCCAGACGAGGCAACTCGACTTCACCGACCGGTACAAATTCAGCCTTATACAGCACAATATCAGCTGTCATCAGGACAGGATAACCCACCAGACCATAATTTACATTTTGAGGCTGGAGCTTTACCTTCTCCTTAAAGGTAGGCACTCGTAGTAACCAGCCCAAAGGGGTAACCATACTAAGTAGGGTATGTAGTTCCATCACCTCAGGGACCTGGGACTGGACAAAGAGGATGCTTTTTTGAGGGTCAAGTCCAGCCGCCAGCCAGTCAAGCATCATCTCATAGATATTCTTCTGCAGCCCGCTAGTATCTTCTAATGAGGTCAGAGCATGCACATCAACGATACAATAGATGCAATCATACTCGTCCTGAAGGCTCACATAATTTTGTAGGGCTCCCAGATAGTTGCCCAGGTGCTGCCTGCCGGTAGGACGAGTCCCAGAAAAAACACGACGCTTCATCTAAATTTCCTCAGATAGAGATTTTAACACAATAGGGAATATAATAGAAGCAACTCAGGGAGGTAAAAATGATTAGAAGCCTTAATGGCAAGACACCCAGGATAGCTAAATCAGCCTTTGTCAGCGAAGCGTCCTATGTTATTGGTGATGTGGAAATTGGTGAGAACTCAAGCGTGTGGCCGGGGGCAGTAATCAGGGGGGACTTTGGTAACATAAAAATTGGCAAGAATACCGCTATAGAGGATAACTGCGTTATTCATTCCGGGACGCCTTCCGCTCCTATTGGGGATATTACTATTGGAGATAGAGTGCATATCGGGCATGGCGCTGTAGTTAATTGTCGCCGAATCGGAAGCAATGTTCTTATTGGCATGAATTCCACTATCCTTCATGATGCTGAAATCGGGGACTTCAGTATAATTGGAGCCGGCTGCCTGGTCAGGCAAGGGATGAAAATCCCCGACAACTCGTTTGTTGCCGGTGTTCCCGGAGAAATCAAGGGAAAGGCATCGCCACAGCAATTATGGTGGGTGAAAGAAGGACCTCAAGGCTATGCTGAATTAGCCAAGCAGTATAAGGAGCAAGGGCTCTAGCTACCAGGCGCTTTACATCCTCTCCGGTGCGGTAACCCCCATAAGGTGAAGGGTTTTAGCCAGAACGAGCTTGGCTGCCTCTACTAGCTTGAGGCGAGCTTTAGTCAATGCCTCATTATCTTTAGAGATGACTCGGCATTGCTTATAAAAGCTATGAAATACGGTAGCCAAATCCTGAGCATAGTAAGTAAGATGATGAGGTTCCAGTGTATGAGCTATTATCTCAACTATCTCAGGCAAGAGCAGCATCTTGCGGATTAAGGTTAATTCAGGCTCAGTAGTCAGCAAGGAAACATCGCCACCCCGATAATCAATCCCCTCCTGCTCAGCCAGACGAAGGATGCTGGCAATACGAGCATGAGCATACTGAATATAATAAACGGGATTGTCCAACGATTGTTTCTTGGCTAGTTCCAAATCAAAGTCCATTTGACTATCAGCTGAGCGGGACAAAAAGAAGAAGCGGCAGGCATCAGTCCCCACTTCCTCTACTACCTCACGCAGGGTAATAATATCACCGCTGCGCTTAGAAATACGAACCAACTCCTTACCACGCCGCAGGGTAACCATCTGAGAGATTATCACCTCTAGCCGCTCAGAGTTAATACCCAGGGCACCAACAACAGCTTTCATCCTAGATACATGACCCTGGTGGTCAGCTCCCCAAATATTAATCACCTTATCAAACCTACGCTCTAAGAACTTGTTATAGTGATAGGCAATATCAGAAGCAAAATAGGTAGGTGAACCGTCACCACGCACCACTACATTGTCTTTATCCTCGCCCAGGGCAGTAGATACAAACCAGGTAGCCCCCTCCTTTTCACTAAGGTAGCCCCCCTGACGCAGAAGCGACATTGCCGTCTGGTACTGCCCTTTATCATAAAGGCTCCGCTCACTAAACCAGACATCAAAACTCACCCCTAACAGCTCAAGGTCATCCTTAATCTGCTCTATCATCTTCTCCAAACCGAGCTGCCCCAGATGCAACATTGCCTCTGACTCAGGCTGAGTAAGAAACCTATCCCTCTCCTCAGCAATAATCTCCTTAGCCAAGTCAACCATATAGCCACCAAGGTAACCATCAGAGGGCATCTCAGCATCAATGCCCAAACACTGCTGATAGCGAACATAGAGTGAGCGATAAAAGGCGTTTATCTGGCTACCAGCATCATTAATATAATACTCTTTTTCCACCTTATAGCCGACAGCAGTAAGGACATCGGCTAAAGTGCTACCCAGGATAGCACCACGACCGTGCCCGACATGAAGCGGACCAGTGGGGTTGACACTAACAAATTCTAGCTGTACTTGGCTACCGTGCCCTAGGTCAATATTACCATAAGAGTCACCAGCTACTAGAATTGAATCTACCTGCTTGGTCAGCCACTCACTGTTAAGGGTGAAATTAATGAACCCTGGAGGGGCTACAGCAATACTGTCAATCTCAGGGGTAGGAACTATAAGCCCTACCATATCATTAGCTATCGTCAATGGGCTGAGTCCGGTTGTCCGGGCTAACCTCAACGGAAAGCTTGAGGCATAGTCTCCATGCTCAGGGTTCTGGGGACGCTCTACAGTAACCTCAGGTAAGGTGACTGAAGGTAGCTTATCTAGCTGCTGGGCTTGACTGGCTGCCCTTGTCAGCAGCTGGATAAGCCTCTGTTTAATCCCTATTATCTCGTTCAAAGTACTAACTTCTAAAAATGCTAATTTAGTTACTTGCTCTCGTTAGAGGCAAGTAACTCATGCAACACCCAATCGGTATGCTCTCCAAACAAGGGGTCACGCCTCACCACCCACGGGGTCTCGCTCAGTCTAGCAAGAACCCCTGGAACCCTCCTCTTACCTACCTCAGGGTGATCAATCTCAACGAAAAACTCTCGGGCCCGGAGATGCGGGTCATTATGCACGTCCTCGGCGTTATAAACGGGGCCAGCAGCTATATTTACCTTCTGAAGTTGCGTCATAATATCAATAGCGGTTTGCCCACTAGTCCATTCGGTAACAATCTTGTCCAGCTCATCCTGGTTTTTCAACCGACAAAACCCATCCCGGAAGCGTTCATCAGCAATAAGCCCTGGCTTGCCCATAACCAGGCAGAAGTCTTTCCATTCACTATCGCTACTCACGGCAATGGCTACCCACCTGCCCTCCCCCTGACTATCCTTCCCCTGGCATCGGTAGCAGTTATGAGGCGCCATAACATCATCTCTATTGCCTTGGGCCTGAAGCACTCTCCCATTCATAGTAAACTCCATGAATGCTTCGGGCATACAGACAAGCAGGGTTTCAATCTCTGAGACATCTACATGTTGACCCTCTCCGGTTAAATCCCGATAGTGCAGGGCAGCCAGAGCAGCAAAGGCAGCCAAGGTGGCTGCCGTCTGGTCAGAGGTTGGCATTTGTGAACCCATCGGTGGGCCACCGGGGTAGCCAATAAGGAGGTCTATGCCGGAATAAGCCTCCAGAACCTGCTGGAAGGCAACATTATCCCGCAATGGTCCATAAGCTCCATAGCCTGATTCAGAAATCATTATCAAATCTGGTTTTATCTCCTTCAGCACAGAATAGCCTATGCCAAGACTATCCATAACCCGGGGAGCAAAGTTTTCTACCACTATATCGCTTATCTTTATCAGGCGTTTTATCGCTTCTAATCCTTCAGGCTGTTTGAGATTCAGCAGGCAGTCCTTTTCACCACCGTGCATGAAGGCAAACATACCGCTTCGGTTTAGCCCATTCCGATTGCCCTCAGCAAAGGGTAACCATAGCCGGCCCACATCTGGCTGCTCAGGGTTCTCAATCTTGATTACCTCAGCCCCCATCTCGGCCAGTAATCTGGTACACATTGGTCCTGCCCATGCCCTGGTAAAATCAACTACTCTTATCCCGTCTAATGGTAATGATTTTGCTTTCTCCATGCTATCACTCTTTATCGTTAGATTATCCCGGCTCCATACATTTTCGTCAGCTCTCTTTTGGTATAGCCAAGTTGGTTACAATAAACATCCTCATTATGCTGTCCCAGAAGTGGTGCTGGCTTGCGGATTGAGCATGGTGTCTCAGAGAACTTGTATGGCGCCCCGGGATAGGTAAGCTTGCCTGTTTCAGGATGCTCCCCATCTACAAAAAAGTCGCGCTCCTTGAATTGCTGGCTCTCCATTACCTCAGTCATTGTGTTAACCGGAGCCAGGGGAATTCTTTTTTCTTTGGCTAGCTTAAACAGCTCGGCTTTGGTATAGTTCGCTGCCCACTCGGTTATTAGCGCTTCCAGACTGTCCCAGTGCTCGCCTCTACCCAGGTCCTTCTGGAACCGCTCCTCATTAGCCCAATCAGGATTACCCATAGCATCAACCAGCCTTCGCCAATGCTGCTCTCCAGAAGCATGAACACATACCCATCCATCCTTACATTTAATAAAGTGCTCAGGAGCGATGGTACATCGGGAAGACCTGGAGGCATACCAATGTTCATAGGGCCAATAGGTGGCCATCTGCCCTGCCCCTATAATATTAGCCTCCAGCTGGGATACATCCACCTGTTGACCAAGACCGGTCCGCCTCTGCACATGAAGGGCAGACATAGTCCCTATCGCGGCAGCAATGCCAGTCAGAAAACTAGCTAGGTGCATCACATTAAGCGGTTCTAGCTCTGCTGAGCCTCCCCAGCGGGGGCATACGTAGCCTGACCCCGCCATATGCCAACTAATGAGGTCAGACCCCTTATAGTCCTTATACGGTCCCGTCTGCCCGAATGGAGTTATAGAGGTCATCACCAGAGACGGGTTAAGTGATTTCAGGTCGCTGTAGTCCAGCCCCAGCTCAGCCATCTCACCCGGCATAGTATCCTCAATGAGGATATCCGAATTCTTAATTAGTTTCTGAAAAATCTCCCTGCCTGTTGCTTTCTCAAGACTCAGGGTTACCCCCAGCTTATTTGTATTCAGATAGAGGAAAAGCCCGCTGCGCTCAGTTCCAGGGATATCCTCGTGGAAGGGAGGTCTTCTCCGGGCAATATCGCCTTGGACTGGTTCCTCAACCTTAATGACCTCTGCCCCAAGGTCAGCCAGCAGTTTGCCACAATAAGGGGCACTAATAAGGCTCCCATACTCAACAACCTTGACATCCTTAAGAGCTAATTTCAATTCTATCACCTCCCCAAGTAGGCTTCACTGCTGTAACCGATATTCCCATTTTAGCCAGCACCTCCTCGCCTGTCAACAGGGTACTACTGTGCCGATAGGAAATAAAAACTGCCCAGTCTTGACATTATACACGGAACCGTGTATAATAATGGTTCACTGGTAATTGGTTAACTATGATGGCAAGGAGCAAGGCTGAGTTGATAAACAATCCTCCGGAGAGTCTAATTATTAAAATCTGGCAGCACCTATTGCTGGATGGAACCGAGCTGGTCACTGAAGGCGGTGAGCCAATAAAGATAATCTACCCGGGGAGGACTAATGATGACCGGGGTGCTGACTTTCGGGATGCGGTTATCGCCACCAGCCAAGGATTAATAAAAGGAGATATTGAAGTCCATGTTAAATCTAGTAGTTGGCGGGCTCACTGCCACCACCAGGACCCAGTCTATAATCGGGTAATCCTGCACGTAGTGATGTGGCGCGATACCGAGGTAGCTACCAACCTCCAGAACGGAAGGGATATTCCTATTCTTGCCCTAGATAAATCCATAACCGGTCAGATTAGCCAGTGGGCTGATGGGGTGGAGCCATTAACCCCGTTAAATATGCCCTGTTATAAAGCCACCGAGCGCCTATCTACAGGCGGCGTGGCAGAATTTCTAGATGGCGCTGGGGAGGAACGGTTTTTAGCCAAGGTAGCCGGGTTTCAGACCGATTTAGCCCAAACTGAGGCAAGCCAATCCCTTTACCAGGGAATAATGGGTGCTCTGGGCTACTCCAGGAATAGGCTCCCCTTCCTTGAGCTAGCCAGCAGGCTACCGCTTCAGACTCTAGAGTCCATACCTCAAGATAAAATATCAGACGAAGAATATCTTGCCCGGCAACAGGCACTACTATTAGGCGCTGCTAGACTTCTTCCCTCGCAGCGCCTCAACTTGGACCTGGAAAATAAATCAGATGACAAATGGGTAGACAAATTAGAGAGGCTATGGGATTCTTTCCGCCTGACCAAGGCAATATCTCCCAATGCCTGGCACCTGTTTAAGGTCAGACCATACAACTCTCCCCTTCGGCGTATAGTAGCTATGAGCTACCTCCTACTCCGCTATAGAAGAAAGGGGATATTTAACGAGATGGTCAATATGGTAGCGGAGGCGCCTCTGAGCCAAGGTTACTGCGGATTAGAAACGGGGCTACAGGTTACCGCTAATGGTTATTGGGCAACCCGTTCCGACTTTGGCTTAAGCAACCAAATAAAAAGCTCAGCCCTTCTCGGTAGTGAACGAGCGGCTGATATTGTAGTAAATATAATATTGCCCTTTACCTTTGCCTGGGGCAGGCTTACCTCCCACCCAGAACTTGGGGAGAAGGCTCTTACCCTTTATCGCCATTATCCAAAGCTGGCAATAAACACAGTGGAAAGGCACATGAGAAACCAGCTTGGGCTAAGCAGTAGCCTGGTCAATTCAGCCCAGCGGCAACAGGGACTAATCCATATCTACAATACCCTATGTAGTCAGGGTAGATGTAACTGCTGCCCTCTAAGAGATTGATTCATTAGATTTGGCCTTGTTGGCGTAACTTCTACTGCTAATATATATGCCGGTGAGCCGAATGTGAGCAAGAATATGTCCTTGCATAGCCTAGAGACTTTGTTCTAAAATAGATAATAAAAAAGCCTTGACATTTTACACGAAACCGTGTATAATATTTAAAAGCCTTATTTGATAGTTAGCCTGCCAGGTAATTAGGCAGGGGCTTAGTTCAGGGTGATAGGATGAGCGGGGAGAATAACCAGTGAGGAAGCATTAAGATGAGGGATAGTAGAGAGTTAGCATCTCTTGAGAAACTTGGGTTTGAAACATTCAGGGACGGTAATCAAGTGCTCATATTAGGAGATTCATTAGAAATTTTGCCTAGAATAGAAACTGAGTTTGATGCCTCAGTTACTGACCCGCCGTATAATATTTCAGGATACGATAATAAGAAAGAAATAGGCTGGCTCAAATCTAATTTCTATTGGCAAAGTGAAAAGAAATTTACCAAAATTGACGAAGATTGGGATAAGTTCTCAAATGGGGATTACTTAGAATTTACGGCAAAGTGGTTAAATTCGGTATGTCGATTAGTGAGACCAAACGGTAACATAATGATTTTTGGTACATATCACAACATTTACAAAATAGGTTATACTTTAGAAAAATTAGATAGAAAAATAGTAAATTCTATTGTATGGTATAAGAGGAATGCTTTCCCCAATATAACTCAAAGAATGCTTTGCGAAAGTACAGAATATGTGATTTGGGCAGTCAACAATAATCAAAAGGATGCCAAAAACTGGACATTTAATTATGATCTTCTGAAGGAGATGAACAATGGGAAACAAATGAGAAATGTTTGGGACATTCCCCTAACTCCTCCGTCAGAGAAGAAGGTTGGCAAACATCCATCTCAAAAACCAATGGAAGTTATAGAAAGATTGGTTTGTGGATTTACTAATGAGGGCGATATCATATTGGACCCATTTGCGGGAAGTGGGACAATCTCTATAGTATGTAGAAAGCATAATCGACTAAGTCTTGGAATAGAAAGTAATAAGGCGTATTTCAATTTAGCTAAAAGGAGATTAGAAGAGTTAGATAAAACTAAATATCAACTTAATCTGATGTGACATATGATAAACGATTGGGTAGACACCATACAGTGTATTGATTGTACGCAGGGGTTTGAGAAGATTCCGGATAAATCAGTAGATTTAATCATTGCTGACCCGCCATATGGTATTAGTAGAAAACTAAACTGTGAGAATCAAAGGCTTGGAAGAACAGCGAAATTAAACTTTAATTTTGGAAAGTGGGATGCATTTGGTAAGGAATGGTTTGAAATTGCTGTTAAGAAAACAAAGGGATGGATGATTACTTTTTGTGCAAAAAGGGATATCGGA
>DAOWKM010000034.1 GCA_030643695.1 Dehalococcoidia bacterium
GCTTTTCGTGGTTACGAAAATAAGGTGTCTACCTTTGGTGATAAGTTACTACTAGACTCAATCTGCCAGTCCTGTGGAGAGTGTGTTGTTCGTTGCCCTACTGGTGCCCTGATACCTAAAGATGCCAGACAACCGACGCGGGAGGTAGAAACCGTCTGCCCTTACTGTGGTGTTGGTTGCGAGATTTACTTGGGCATCCGTAATGAACAGGTGATAGCTGTTCGTGGTAAAAGAGAAGGCACGGTCAATAACGGTAGCCTTTGTGTTAAGGGTCGTTTTGGCATTGCTGAGTTTGTTCATCATTCGGAGCGATTAACCACCCCTCTAATTAGAAGAAATGGGAACTTTGAGAAGGCAAGCTGGGACGAAGCATTAGACCTGGTGGCTAAAAGGCTTAGTAGCTATCAGGGGAACCAGATGGCGGTAATCTCCTCAGCCAAGTGTACCAATGAGGAGAACTACCTAATGCAAAAGTTGGCTAGGGTGGTATTGGGCACTAATAATATTGACCATTGCGCCCGACTGTGTCATGCCCCTACTGTAGCCGGTTTGGTGCAGAGCTTCGGCAGTGGGGCAATGACTAACTCCATCAGCGAGATTGGTGATGCTCAATGCATCTTGGCTATCGGCACTAACACTACATCCAGTCACCCTGTAATTGGATTTGAGGTGAAAAAGGTGGTGCGCCGGGGGGCAAGGCTTATTGTGGCTAGCCCCAGGGAGATTGACCTTTGCCGCCTGGCTGACCTATGGCTACGGCTCAAGCCTGGCACTGATGTTGCCCTACTTATGGGGATGATGAAGGTCATAGTAGATGAGGAATTACTTGACTCCGCCTTTATCAAGGAGCGCTGTGAGAACTTTGACGCCTTTAAGGGGTCGCTTAAGAATTTTGGCTTGGATGTTGTTGAGTATATTACCGGGGTGCCTGGGGAGAAAATAGTTGAAGCCGCCAGGCTCTATGCAATGAACAAGCCGGCGACTTTACTCTATGCTATGGGTATCACTCAGCACTCCCATGGCACTGATAATGTGATGGCTACTGCCAACTTGGCAATGCTTACCGGGAATGTTGGTAAGCCATCAACCGGGGTAAATCCACTCAGGGGTCATAACAATGTGCAGGGTGCCTGTGACATGGGGGCTCTGCCCAATGTGTATCCCGGCTATCAACCAGTAACTGACCCGGCAATGAGGAAGAGGTTTGAGGCTGCTTGGGGTGCCTTGTTGCCCTCCAATGTTGGGCTTACTCTTACTGATTTAATGGATTATGTCTATCAGAGAAAGGTAAAGGCGGTTTATCTTATGGGTGAAAACCTGGTGTTGAGCGAACCTGATGCCGGGCATGCCCGAGAGGCATTATCTAAACTGGAGTTTCTGGTGGTTCAGGATATTTTCCTTTCTGAAACAGCTCGGCTAGCTGATGTTGTTCTGCCAGCAGCAACCTTTGCCGAGAAGGATGGCACCTTCACCAACACCGAGAGGAGGGTGCAGCGGGTAAGGAAGGCGATAGAGCCAGTAGGCGATTCCAGACCTGACTGGTGGATTACCTGCCAGATTGCCCGGAGGATAGGGGGTAAGGGCTTTGATTTTGAGCATCCCGGTCAAATTATGGATGAGATTAACCGTTTGACCCCCAGTTACGGGGGCATTACCTACGAGCGCCTGGAGAATGGTGGCTTGCAGTGGCCCTGCCCTACTCCAGACCATCCGGGGACACCTATACTCCATACTAAGCAGTTCACTAGGGGCAGGGGCAGATTTATTCCCTTAGACTATAAGCCACCTATGGAGCTTCCCGATAATGACTATCCCCGTATGCTAACTACTGGGCAAAGCCTGTATCACTTCCATACTGGAACTCTAACCAGGAAGGTAAAAGGACTTAATATACTAAGGAGTGAGGAGTTAGTGGAAATAAACCCTGAGGATGCTTTGGCTCTAGGCATTGCTGATGGTGAGATGGTAAAGGTTACTTCCCGAAGGGGGGAGGTAGTAGCTAAAGCTAAAGTAACTGAGGCTTCACCAGTAGGGGTAGTCTTCATGACCTTTCACTTTGCTGAAAGTCCAACAAATGTGTTAACTAACCCTGCCCTTGACCCAGTATCTAAGATACCGGAATACAAGGTCTGCGCAGTGAGAGTTGAGCGGGGTGACCCCGTCTAACCTAGTGAGCATCAATCTGGCATAATTTAATTCTCTCCTAACCGTCTTTTTATCTCAGGAATGGCATCCTGAGTGGCTAGTTCGCCTTGTAAGTTGCACTCTTGAGTTCGGTGGAAGTCGAAGTTTCCAATGGATGTCACCTGGGGTTCAATCACTATATCAGTCTCACTAAGGCTGGACCTCAGCGCCTGAGAGGTAGCAATATGAATTGTTTCCATTATGATACTAAAGATGTTAGGCTCTTTTACTTCTCTTACACTGTTATCAGGCACCACGTTCACTGCTATTGTAAAGTCTGCCCCCATTGTTCTGAGAACACTCACTGGCACCGGGTTCACTAAAGCCCCATCAACCAGATACCTGCCTTGCTGTTTGACCGGGGTGAGTATTATTGGGATAGAACCGCTAGCCCTTACTCCATCCCGCACCAAGCCCTGTTTAATCACTACCTCCTCACCCGTTCCTATATCAGTAGCTACACAAGCAAAGGGTATCTTTAAGTCCTTAAATTCTATATCACCTATAATTGACCTCAGCACACTTTCCACTTTTCGCCCTTGAACCAAGCCAGTTTTGGATAAGGCTGGGTCTGCCAAGAGAGCAAACCTCTTCGGGGCAAGGTCTACTGCCAGGGCTTTTATTTCATTAACAGCTTTCCCTTGGGCGTAGAGGGCACCAATTAGAGCCCCCATACTGGTGCCGGCAATCATATCAATAGGAATGCCTTCTTTCTCCAGAACCTCCAATACTCCGATATGAGCTAGTCCCCGAGCGGCACCGCCACCGAGAGCTAATCCAATCTTTCTCCCTATCCCCATAGCTCTTCAATATCCTTTTCTACCGGTTCGCTGGAGAGAAGGCCCTTATAGGACTCGGCAGAGCCATACTCCCTGGTTCTGACTACTATTGGCATGGGCACAGCATGGCCGAAGATGAGTGCCTGCTGCCTGGATTCCAGCTTTGATAATACTGATTTGAGTTCGCTCTTTCCCGATGCCCCGGCAAGGACGCTATCAATGTCTCGCTCATCATCCAGAAGGCAGGTTATTTTAGTTCCTATTTGCGACATAACCTCGCTATCAATGCCGCTGGGCCGCTGGTCAATTATCAGTAGGGTAACATTATACTTACGCATCTCTCGGGCAATGATGCCGAATATGGTCTGGCTGGATACCTCTGAATTGAGGAATTTGTGTGCCTCCTCAATGGTGATAACTAGAGGGTGGGGAGGGGTAATGTCCTCGCCGAGCGCTTTCTCCATCCTCTCCCGATACTGGGCATGGATGCGACGAGTAAGGAGGTTAGCTACCAGAATGTAAGCGGTAATATCAGTATATCTACCAAACTCCAGAACTACATTTATCCCTTGGTCAAGGTATTCCAAGATGCGCTTTACCGGGTTATCCGGGGTATGAGGCATAAGGAAGGGGAGACGCCTGATGGTTTCCAGCCCACGCCGCAGGTTGCGATAGGTGCTATCATGAATACTTAACCTGGTTAATAGCTGTTTGGTCTCATCCCCATCCCCCAAGCCCAGTGTGGCTTCTATCCATTTCTTGTCACCGAACTCTCTGACTAGCTGGTATACTGCTTGGACTGCAGGCTCAGTAAGGTTCAGGGTCTGGCGCAATAGTCCAATATCCTCAGGCTCTATCTCGTCATAGCCTATTCTGACGACAAAGTCGGTGCTTACCCGCCGCCGCCTTGAGCTTTCTTCATCAAGGGTGAACACAGCTACCTTGGACGGGAAAAGCTGTTTTAGAGCCTTGACCCGCCGACCTTCCTCGCTCCGGCTTTCCCAGCCGTATTCACTATGCATATCAAACACCAGGTTCACCGCTGTTCCCTTCTGCAGCATGCCAATAAGAAGCAACCGGGTAAGAAAGGTCTTACCCGTGCCACTCTTACCAAAGATACCATTGGAACGCTTAACCAGCTCAGCTAGGTTGAGGCAGACCTTGGTCTCCATATCCAGTGGTGTCCCAATATAGAACCTCCTTTCGTCCTCACTGCCAAAAACTAGCTCTACATCCTGCTGGGATGCCGGGTTCACCACCGAGAAGTGGCTGGGGACGGTCTTAACCGGTTGAGGTCCTTCCAGAAGGCTGGCAGCATCACCGCCGATGGTAAGATAGGGCGAAACATGAAGTGTCCCATAGGTGCTGGTGCCAGCTAATACCTCAGCGATGAATGGGTCGGAAATATCGGGTGGGGTAACGGTAAGATTCTGGTCGGTTACCCCCAGGCTAATATCGGTTATCATGCCAAAGAAACGCCGTTTCTTTCCCTCAATGGTTACATAGCGCCCCACTGCCATATCCTCCACCGAAGCTGAGCTATCCAGCCTGACCTCTACCCCTTTATTTGATGAGCCGGAGACGATGATACCCAGCCGTTCACTATTTTCCTGATTCACTGTTTAATCCTCCCCAGAATAGCGTTAAGCTGGTTAAAGTTACCGCTAAGCAGGATGGCTAACTCCTTGCCGGCTGCCACCAGAAAGGGATGAGGGTCTTCATATGCCTGACTCATCTGGCGCAGGCAGGCGGCAGTAAGCTCGTCTACAGAAACGGGCAGATGAGTGTTAACCAGTATATTGAGGAAGTCAAAGGACTGGCTAAACTTCTTTACCTCTTCAGGGTTACACCGGTAAACAAAACTGTGGATTCGAGCTGGCTGGGGTGGCAGGTAGTGAAATAGTTTATCACCCTGCCTATGCCCAACCACCAAAGCGCTAAATTCGCTTCTGAGTAGCTTTAAGAGTTGGGGGCTTGACTGGTAGATTGCCTCTTCACTAGCCTCGTCTTTGCCCCGGGCAATGGGACGCCGCCCTGGTTCAAGGCTGGTGGTAGCGGCATTATAGACTATGCCATATAGCTCCACCGGCAAGTCCCTGGTCTTCACCAGACTGCCCA
>DAOWKM010000107.1 GCA_030643695.1 Dehalococcoidia bacterium
AAATTTTTCAAAAGTTTTGTCAATTACATTTTCAAGCTTGTTAAACTTCTCGTTCAATGCCTCCACTTTTTCACTCAAACCAGATCCATCTGTCCCTAACTCCTCTGATTTTTCTTTGGTTTGTGCTTGTTCATATTGTGTGAAAATTACTAATCCGAAGACAATAACTGCTATTCCTACTCCAGTCATACTGACATCCCAATTAGGTATTTCAGGCACTATATCCTTGTTGACGGAGAATAAGATAATCATGAGTCCTAAATAGACCATAAAAGCGCTGGTTATAGCTGAGAGCCATGTAGCTTTTCTGAACAAAGCCACCATAAAGCAAAGGGCAAAAACTAGAAGAATCAGTGTTAATAGATACAGTGCCCCTGATAGTACGGTCTCTCTAAATACTGATTCTCTAGATAGTAGGTAAGCTATGTAAACAATTGCTGAAATTGATATGCCGATTTTCATAGGTAGTTGTATTGACTTATTGTCTTTTGCCATTCATCAGTCTCCTAACCCTGTTGATAATATATAAGAGTCAGCATTATTCATTTTATCTTCGCCTTACTTCTAGTGCGCACAAAGAAATCGGGATTTTTACTTGCCTGCTTGACAATCCAATCAGTGAGTTTTTCACTATACTGAGGTGATGAAAATTTGGGGAAGTAGCAAAATTCAGCCTTAGTTGTGATATTAAAAGCCTTTTTAATACACTGGAAATCGAAGGTATTGAACGGAGGTTTCCCACCTAACTTCTGATTGACTAACTTTACCAGCTCCGTTTGGCGATAAGGATGTGTCTTATTCGGGTCTTTCGGCACCTCTAGTATTAACGCTTCTTTTCCGCTTATTCCTGAACTCAAGATAATATCAGCCTTATCAGGTTTCTTAACAATAGCAAGTTGAAGGTCAATGGGGATGTAGAACTGTTGCGTAGCTTTACCAAGAGAAGTAGCTTGCTCTCGTATAGTTCTTTGGAACTCAGTAAGCCAGTGTACTGTCTCTGGAGATAATTTACGTGTCATCTTTGCATATTCTAATGAGTGCTGCTTCGGGTCAAAATCATAGATGAGCACCATCATTCCTAATGGTATTCGGTCGGACAGATTAACACCAAACCAGTTTCGTAGTGCCTTCGGGTAGTTGAGCACCCCAGCTTGAAACAAGCCCATAATATCGATAGGGACAAACGGGATGATGAGGTGTGTTGCGTCATTCCTCAAATCGTAGATTTTCTTGATATTTAATTTTATGGGGTCGCTGTGTGACGTAAAAATACGGTTTAAGCAATCCTCCAGACTGAGACTCCTGCGGGTTTCCCCCCTCTTCTTCTTACAGAAAATCCTTTTCCCTTCATGGAGAAGCTTCGCTTTCATAAGGAGTTCCCAAGAATTGCAGTATAGGAAACAGAATGACTCCATTCTGTATTTAACCGAGGGCCTATTAATAGTTTCAAGGGCATGAATGAAAGCTTCAATGCTATTATCTATCAGATTTCTAGTAAGTCGCTTCATTGTTCTCTACCCATATTCTACCACCTCTACTAGCGTATGCAAGCCTTTGCCATACAAGCAATTCGCAAGGGTAGCTTTAAGGGGCGAAAGCCCCTTCAAAAACAACATCCCCCTTCCCCTTATTAAGGGGAAGGGGGATAAAGGGGAATAGGGTTAATAGCCCTTATATGCTGTTCTTGACTACATAGTTTCTCAGCGTGCCTATTGGCTCTATGTTTATCTCTACCGTATCGCCGGGATACATCGGACCGATACCGCTGGGGGTGCCGGTGGCGATAATATCACCGGGCAGCAGGGTCATTACATTTGATATGAAGTTTATCAGTTCCGGGATAGTATAGATAAGGTCGCTGGTGTTACCTTGCTGTTTGAGTTCTCCATTGAGATAGGTCTTGAGGTCAACATTTTTGGGGTCAAGTTCAGTCTCAATGCAGGGTCCAACGGCAGCAAAGGTGTCAAAGCTCTTGGCTCGGGTCCACTGCCCATCCTTTTGCTGAAGGTCACGGGCAGTAATGTCGTTAAAGCAGGTGTAGCCCAGGACATAGTCCAGTGCTTTTTCTAGTGATACCCTCCACACTGGTTTCTTTATCACTACTCCCAGCTCACCTTCATAATCAACTCTATATGAAGTGGAGGGGTAGATAATATTTTCATCTGGTCCGATTACTGCTGTTGATGGTTTGAGAAAAAGCAGGGGGGCATCGGGCAGAGGCGAATTGAGTTCTTTAGCGTGACTATGATAGTTAAGCCCCAGAGCCACTATTTTGGAGGGGGTGCAGGGGGATAGGAGTTTCACCTCGCTTAGTTGGTAATAGCAATCAGAGGGTTTGATGTGGCGGTAAGGCTTGTCCTCAATACCCTGAATAGATTCACCATTTAGTATGCCATACCTGACCTCATTGCCAGTAGCAAAGCGCACAATCTTCATTGCTAACGCTAAGTTTACCAGTCCCTCTTGCTAGTTTCAAGCGGAAAGGGTGGTGGCTCTTAGAAGTGGGGTTTACAGAGAATTTCTTTAGCCTTGAGGTTAAAAAAGTCGTGGGTGTTGACTGGACTTAGTACTACAGCGGTATCAGCGCCTCGCCCAGTGCCGGCGATTGCAATGACATCCTCATCGGTGCGCACCAGCCCGCTATCAGTAGCCATCAAGGTTATCTCACAGGCAACCTTCATCCCCTGACCGAAAATGCGCAGAGTATTGGCAACTATATCCCCGATAATGTAAGTATTGAATTTGTCGCGCATAGCCTGGCTAAGTCCAGAAAAGGCGTGAGTAGTGGTAAGCAATATGCCTCCTTGGCTTTCAACTATTTGCTTATTCTCCTCTGTGAATTCCTGGGTATTAGGCATGCGGAAGCCAGTGATATGAGTTACCACGATAACCCTCAATCCTTGAAGGACACCCATTGCTTTTACTGCGGTGTCCCCGGTGGTGGATGCTACCAGTATAGTTTTGATACCCAGCTCCTCTGCTCGCTGTTTAGCAATGCGGAGCACCATATCAGTATTCTCACTATCAGGATTTTCAAAATAGACTGTCTTTACTTCCATCGCTGTTCTTGTCTCCTTTTAGGTCCTTTTTGATATTCTATCATCGGAGGCAAGTCTTTGCCATCTCAGATTGGGGAAGATAATTTCTTTAGTGATAAATAGTCTCATTGCCTAGCTAAAGCCAGTATGATATAGTTTTGGTAATGGACGCTAAGATTGAGTTTATTTCTGGAGGCACGGTTACCTCCCCCAAAGGGTTTCGTGCCGGTGCTACCTATGCCGGTATGAAGGAGAAGGCTGAAGATAGCCTAGACCTTGGTATTCTGTTTTCTGAAGTGCCTTGTGTCGCTACTGGAGTATTTACCACCAACCGAATTAAAGCCGCCCCGGTAGTTTTGTGTCAGCAGCGGTTACCAGCAAGCAGAGCAAAAGCGGTGGTGGTAAATAGCGGCTGTGCCAATGCCTGTAATGGTGGGCAAGGCCTGGCGGATGCTGCCGAGATGGCAAGTTTAGCGGCTAGGAAGATTGGGGTATCACCTGAGGAGGTTCTGGTGGCTAGCACCGGGGTGATTGGGCAGTCGTTACCGATGAAGCTCATTCAAGCTGGCATAAAACAGGTTGTTCTTTCCAATAACGGCGGTCATAAGCTAGCCAGGGCGATGATGACCACGGATACTGTGCCTAAAGAGGCGGCAGTAACTGTCAATATTGGCGACGGTGAGTTTATTATTGGCGGGGTAGCCAAAGGCTCGGGGATGATTCATCCTAATCTGGCTACTATGCTTTGTTGGTTAACTACTGATGCCGCCGTGGACATAGATTTTCTCAAGTTGGCACTGCGAAAGGCAGTAGATACTTCCTTCAATATGATTTCAATTGATGGGGATACTAGCCCTAGTGATATGGTTTTGGTTATGGCTAACGGGCTAGCCGGTAATAAGCCGATTCCCCGGGATAGTAAGCAGGCTGATGCTTTTCAGCAAGCCCTTGACCTGGTTTGCCTCTATCTGGCTAAATCCATTGCCCGTGATGGAGAGGGGGCAACCAAGCTTATTGAGGTTAGTGTTAGCCGGGCGCTCAGTATTGCTGATGCCAGGCTAGCTGCCAGGACAATAGTAAGCTCGCCACTGGTGAAGGCAGCAGTATATGGCAGCGACCCTAATTGGGGGCGCATTATAGCGGCGGTGGGGCGGAGTGGGGTGGAGGTAGTGGAATCAAAGATTGACCTTCATATCGGGAATGTCTGTCTAGTAAAGGCTGGTTGTCCATTGCCGTTTAATCGGGGGGAGGTGGTAAATATATTGCGTGGCAGTGAGGTGCTGATAAGTTTAAATCTTAACCTTGGTGACGCTACCGCCACTGCTTGGGGTTGCGACCTATCTGAGGAGTATGTAACTATAAACAGCCAGTATACCACCTGAGGAGTCGTTTTTTAAAAGGAAGGTTTGAAAGGGGTTAAGGTATAAATTGAGTAGAGTTATCGTGGTTAAGGTAGGTGGTAGTACCTTGGGCAACGAGGATACTACTATTGCCGACATAGTTGAACTCCAGAAGCAGGGCAAATCACTGGCGGTAGTCCATGGTGGTGGTAGACTGATAACTGAGTGGCTTTCAAAACAAGGAGTTTCCACCAGGTTTGTCCGGGGTGAGCGAGTAACTGATAAGGCGGCACTTGAGGTGGTGGTTTCAGTTTTGACTGGCTTGGTCAACAAGGAGATTGTAGCTGCTATCAGTAACCTGGGGGGACAGGCGGTAGGTATTAGCGGTGTGGACGGAGCTTTTATTCAGGGAAAGATTAAGGATGAAGAGCTGGGCTATGTTGGCACGGTAGCCAAGGTAAACATAGCTCCGTTAGAGGTACTTCTTAAGTCGGGCTATATCCCGGTAGTCGCCCCGGTAGGTCTTAATTCTGAGGGTAAATCAGCTGAGCCGCAGATGCTTAATATTAATGCTGATGTTGTGGCTGGTGAAATTGCGGTGGCGGTTAATGCCGAAAGGCTTATCTTGTTAACCGATGTGGTTGGTATCTGTGACCAATCTGGCAGGTTGTTACCTCGGCTATCACCTGATGAGGCGGAAGCGTTAATGGCTTCGGGTGTGGCTTCGGGAGGGATGATTCCTAAGATTAAAGCCTG
>DAOWKM010000110.1 GCA_030643695.1 Dehalococcoidia bacterium
CTCAGCCGCCCCGGCACCAACCAGGGTATGGAACTCATCAATAAAGAGCAAGCAGTTCCCCGCAGTCTTTATCTCATCAATAATCTTCTTCATCCGTTCTTCAAATTCACCCCGGTATTTTGTTCCCGCTATTACTGCCCCTATATCCAGTGTTACCAGCCGCTTCCCTTCCAATGTCTCAGGAACATCACCGGCAACGATGCGGTGAGCCAGACCCTCAACAATTGCCGTCTTCCCTACCCCGGGCTCACCAATAAGGGCTGGATTATTCTTGGTTCGGCGGCTAAGAATCTGAATTACCCGCTCAATCTCCTTAGTTCGCCCAATAACTGGGTCAAGTTTACCAACATGAGCTGCCTCAGTCAGGTCAATGCCTACCTGGTCTAAGGTAGGGGTACGACTTGTGACACGGGTGAGCCTCGACTTAGGCATACTCTGACTGAGGATATGAGTAGTTTCAGCACGGGCTCGCTCAAGGGTGACGCCAAAGCTATCTAATACATCAACCGCTATTCCCTTCCCCTCACGCAGCAACCCTAATAGAAGATGCTCAGTGCCAATATAATTGTGACCAAGCTGGCGTGCCTCGTCTATAGCCAACTCAATGACCCTCTTAGCCCCAGGAGTAAGCCCGGTTTCACCTGTGCCTGGCTCTTCACCACGTCCGATAACAGATTCCACTGCTGAACGTAGCTTACTCAGGCTTACACCCAGATTGACCAGGACCTTAGCCGCTACCCCCTCTTCCTCCCGCATCAGACCCAGCAGAATGTGCTCCGTGCCAATATAGCTATGGCTAAGATTCTGTGCCTCTTCTTGAGCCATGGTAAGAACCTTGCGGGCCTGCTCTGAGAACTTCTCAAATCGACTAGCCATCTTTTTACCCTAGAACTACCCTATAGCCAGCATTACTACTTAATTATAAAGCAACTAAAGGCATAGGTCAAAAGCCAATGAAGAATATTCTATCCGTCCACCTAACTCTATACCACACCCCTGCTTTAATCCTATCATAGCTATGCAAAAACAACAACTCAATTACAGCAGCAATTTATATTTTAACACACCACTCAATAATAAAGAGGAAACACCCCACCTCGTTGACATCTGAAGTCAAAGCTGGTAACTTTTGGATACTGACTACCCGGCTAGGAAATAGATGATGGCACTTATCCTCATTTTAGTTACCATATTTTTAATTGTTTTAGGCTGTGGTGCCGCCACCTGGTTTGCCCTCCAGCATAAGCATCCAGTTAAAGAAACAGCAACGAAGAAGACTCTACCCTTTCGCTGGGTATACATCATACTACCTTTAGCCATTCTTCTTCTATCGGTAATTTTGACGGCTTACTTCTATCATCAACTTCCCACTGAGGTAGCTTACCGCTTCAAACCTGATGGCTCACCAGATAAGTGGCTCAATCGTGGAATGATTATCGTCTGGGCGCTAACACCGCAGCTCTTCCTCGCCCTACTAGCCGGAGTTATTACCCGGGGAATAACAAATCTAGGCATCCCGCACCGACAAACCGAGAGCAACTGGCTAAACCCGGAAGGAATACTATTTCTTATCGGTAATATGATGGCATTACCCCAAATCATCCTCTGTTTTGCAATGTTTGATATTTTCAGCTACAATTCCTACCAGTTACATATTATGCCCTTGTGGGTATTTGCCCTGATTATCATGGGATTGAGTGGTGTTATTCTAGGTATATTCTTTATCAACGCCATTCGTGGGCTGGGGAAGCTACCCAGTAAAAGCTCTCTGGAGTAATAGCAGTGACGAAACAAGTGCCAGTAAAGGTTAGTATGGAAAAGATTGTCTCCCTCTGCCGACGGCGTGGCTTCATTTTCCCTAGCAGTGAAATCTATGGCGGATTGTCCAGCTGCTGGGATTACGGACCTCTCGGAGCGGAGCTGAAGCGTAATATTAAACAAGCCTGGTGGCAAGCTATGGTCCAGGAACGCGATGATATGGTAGGTCTGGATACTAGCATCCTGATGAACTCCCAGGTCTGGGCAGCCAGTGGGCATCTTGAAGGGTTTGCCGACCCCCTGGTAGAGTGTAAAAACTGCCATCTGAGATGGCGAGCTGATGATTTAGAGGGCAATAGTTGCCCTTCCTGTGGCGGTGAATTAACCGAGCCTCACCAGTTCAATCTAATGTTTAAGACCTCTATGGGACCGGTTGAGGATGAAGCCAGTATAGTTTATCTCCGCCCGGAGACAGCACAGGGTATATTTGTTAACTTCCAAAATGTGGTTAATACTACCCGAAGGAGATTGCCTTTTGGCATTGCCCAGATAGGTAAAGCCTTCCGCAATGAGATTACCACCGGCAACTTTATCTTCCGAAGCCGGGAGTTTGAGCAGATGGAAATTGAATACTTTGTTAAGTCGGGAACCGATGAGGAATGGTTTAACTACTGGATTGATGAACGCCTTAACTGGTATGTGAAACTGGGCATTAACAAAGAAAACCTCAGGCTACGCCAGCACACTAAACGGGAACTGGCTCACTATGCCCGAAAATGTTATGACATTGACTACCTATTTCCTATGGGGTGGGCTGAGTTAGAAGGTGTTGCTAATCGGGGTGACTTTGACCTAGTTCAACATGCCAAATATAGCGGCAAGGGTCTGGACTACTTTGATGACGAGACTAAAGAGCATTTTATCCCCTACATAATTGAGCCATCGGCAGGGGTAGACCGCTCGGCGCTGGCTTTCCTCTGCGATGCCTACGATGAAGAACCGGATAACGAAGAAATAAGGGTGCTACTCCACCTCCACCCGGCTCTGGCTCCTATCAAGGTAGCTATACTGCCTCTAAGCCGACGGGAGAAACTGGTTCAACTAGCCAAACAGATATATGCTGACCTCCGCCAGAACTGGATGGCAAGCTATGACGATGCCCA
>DAOWKM010000108.1 GCA_030643695.1 Dehalococcoidia bacterium
AGTCAGGGGTTTCTCTGCCCTCCAGAGCACGCCGATACTCCTTTCTTAGGAAAGCAGTGGTTACCCCAACATCAATATGAGCCCAGGGGAGTTGCTCGTCTAATGGGCGCTCCCGCTGGGCATAGAATTCAGGTTCAAGCCCAGCTATCTCAAAGGCGTGAAGCCAATTCCCGTAATTAAACTGCTCACTCCAGCTATCAAAGGTTGAGCCTGACTGCCAGGCATGATAGATAACCTTACCTAATCGTCTATCGCCTCGTGACAACACCGCTTCAAGCAGACTAACCTTAGGGTCATGCCAAGATAGCCTGATTCCTTTCCGGTGTAATCCCTGCCTAAGAAGCTCATGCCTAGGGTTTAACTGCTGTTCGCTTACTTGAGCTACCCACTGAAAGGGGGTATGTGGCTTGGGGATGAAGGTTGATAGGCTAACCCTTATCTGAGGTCTTCTCCCCCTAGTCTTCTTGCCCAATGAGCTGACCTTATTTACCAGTTGAACAATACCTTCTACATCGTCAATAGTTTCTGTAGGCAAGCCGAGCATAAAATATAGCTTAATGTTCGTCCAGCCCCGGTCAAAGGCACTGGCAATCGTTTCCAGAATTTCATCCTCAGAGATATTCTTATTGATGATTTGCCGCAATCTTTCACTTCCTGCCTCAGGAGCAAAGGTGAGTCCTGTCTTCTTGTAGGAAGAAAGAGAGTCCATCAATCCTACTGAAAAACTATCAATGCGGAGACTGGGTAGTGACAGGCTAAGGTTATGATTGCCATAGCGATGAGATAAGCTGGCTACCAGTTCATTGATGTGAGAGTAATCACTGGTGCTTAATGAGACTAGAGATGCTTCATTGTAGCCACAATTGGTAATAAGCTCGTCTACTGCCTGTAGTATTTCCATCTGAGGCCGTTCTCGCACCGGGCGATATATAATTCCTGCCTGACAAAAGCGGCAACCACGGCTACAGCCTCGCTGAACCTCCACTGCCCCTCGGTCATGAATGACCTCAATATAGGGAACTATCGGCTTAGTGACCGGAGGGGGGAGTTTAGTCACTATCCGCCGTTGAACTGTGGGGCTAGCCTCAGCTACAGTGGGGGTAATACTCTTAAAAAAACCATCGGGCTGGTATTCCACCTGATATAGGCTAGGAACATAGACACCAGGGATAGTAGCCACCTGACGAAATAGTTGTTTTTTGGGAGCTCCCTTACCCTGCCGTTTCCAATCACGGAAGCTATCAAGCAACTCAAGCAACACCTCTTCACCATCCCCAATTACAAAAAAGTCAATAAAGTCAGCCATAGGTTCTGGGTTGAAGACACAGCTACCACCAGCGACTATTACCGGATGGGAGTCATCCCTTTCCGAGGCTAGGACTGGTATTTGAGCCAGGTGAAGCATATTCAATACATTGGTATAAGTAAGCTCATAGCCCAGCGAGAAACCGATAATATCAAAATCTTTCAGTGGGTGCTTAGATTCAAGGCTAAACAGGGGGATGCCTTCGGTGCGCATTACTGCCTCCATATCTACCCATGGAGCAAAGACTCTTTCAGCGAGAACATCCGGCCGGCTATTAAGCAGCTCATAGAGGATAGGCAAAGTCATATTAGACATGCCTACTTCATATACATCGGGATAAGAGAGGGCAATCCTGATACCGGTTTTGTCCCAATCCTTTATTACGCTATTCCACTCATTCCCGGTGTAGCGAGCCGGCTTGGTAACCTGCCATAGTATATCGTTAAGATGTAACAATTCGCTCCTCCAGACGGCATATTATAGTTTAGACTGGGGGATGAGCCAGCATCCTGGGTCAGAGGCAAGCATGTCCCACGTTTGAGCATAAGCCCTCCCCCGACACCCAGCGCATATGTCACGGTAGTCGCATCTGCCACACTCACCCTTGAGTAAGTCCCGGGAGCGGAGTTGTGCCAGTATTGGCGACTCCTGCCATACCTGTCTAATGCTCTCCCTCTTTACATTGCCCAAGCTTATCTGCAGGAATATGCAAGGGTTAAGCTCACCATTATTTCGAATTACCAGATAGCCACGAGGTCTGCCAGCAGCACAACCCCTCCCGTAATAAGCCATCCTCACCAGTTTCTCCATAGGGATATGCTTAGGACGAATCCCTTTGTCTACATTTATTTTAAGGAGGAGAGGATACTGAGGTAAGGATGGCGTCTCAATAGGCAGGGGATAGTTTATCTGGGCTTCTACCAGCCAATCCACTAGCTCTTTCCTTTCCTGAATGGTTAACGCTTCACCTTGACATTCCCTCTTAGCCCTGCCGACAAGGATTAGGTCAAATAATTCCACGCCGTAGGCACCATACTCTGTAGCCAGACAGAATATATCTGAAATCTGGGGGATGGTCTTTTTTCTAAGCACGGCATTGAATTGGAAGGGTAAGCCAGCTTCCCTACAAGCTGAAGCCGCTTTCAGTGATTTGTTAAAACTACCAGCTTCGCCACGAAAGGCATCATGGGTATCAGCGTCAGCGCCATCAATAGAGATAGACGCATACCGAATACCAATGCTGACCAATCTTTTAGTCGTGGCAATGTCCATTAAGGTTCCATTACTTCCAATGCCGGTGGTTATCCCTTTGCCTGAGGCATACCCTGCAATTTGAAAAAAATCCTTCCTTAATAATGGCTCCCCACCATCAAACACGAGCAGTCCTATACCCCAGTCAGCTATTTCATCTACAACCCTGAGCGATTCATCTGTGGTCAGGTCATCATAGCCTCCTTCTGGGCTTGATTCGCTGTAACAATGCTTACAGCTCAAATTACACTCGTTAGTAAGACTCCAGGTAACAAGGAACGGTGGTGGAACTTGTCTAACATTTTCCTTTTCCAAAGAAGACCTCCTTTCTAATTCGGGGTGTTATCCAACTGTGACAGGTCAAACCTCATGCCATCCCGAGCAGCGATTACCCTTACCCCGGTCTCCTCAGACAGCCTTTGGGCTATCTCCCATGGTCTTGCCCGCCACATGGTCATACCAAAATGGGTCAGAATGGCTATTTTGGGTTTTAATTCGGTAATAATATGCTTAGCATCAGGCACCGACAGGTGGTCAATAGGGGGACGAGGTTCCAGAAAAACTACATTAATAATCAACAGCTCACCGCTATAGCTATGACACAGTCCATCAAAATAACGGGTATCAGCGATGTAAGAAAAGGTATGCTCAGCAGTGGTAAAGACCATGCCATAGGTTTCTACGGGATGTATGTGCCGAATTGGAGTGGTAAAGGAGACATTACCTATAGAGTAGGACTTGCCCTCCTGCAAAACCTCAATGCCATCAAGGTAGCCCTTCAGGTAGGAGAAAATGACCGGCTCACTGCCCAGGGCATCAGCCGGGGCAAATAGCCAGCCGTGATGCTTAAATCCACCCCGGGTCATCGCCTCAACCATAATATTAATATCTGCCGAGTGGTCAAGGTGACGGTGCGACAGTATAATAGCGCTGAGCTTATCGGCTATAAGCTTCCGTTTAGTAGACTGAATTATACAGCCCGGTCCGGGGTCAACGAGTATCTCAATGCCACCTAATTTCAGCCACAAGCCACCTGAGGCTAGAATCTGAGTAGCAATCATTACCCTTGCCCCACCCGTCCCCAGAAAGGTTATGGCGTCTGATGATAGGCTTTTGTCCTTCATTGTTAATTTAAACTATAGAGCATAGCTTTATTTTTTACAATTAGTTTAAGCCCTTTGACGTCTGAGGCGTAGTCGGCTAAAATAGCATCCGAGGGAGAATGAGATGGAGCAAATTTGGGCACCATGGCGTATAAAATATATTCAGATGGAAAAACCAGAGGGGTGCATTTTATGTGAAAAACCTAAGGAAAATAACGATGCTCTAAACTACATCCTGTATCGGGGAGACAAAAACTTTGTCATTATGAATAGCTACCCCTATAACCCTGGTCACCTGATGATAGCCCCCTACCGCCACATAGCTAATTTGGAAGAGCTAACTGATGAAGAACTCCTCGAGCACTTCCAGATAATTGGTCGAGCTACTAAGCTCCTGAAGCAGGTATTTAACCCTGATGGCTTTAATATAGGCATAAATATAGGAAAGGTAGCCGGAGCTGGAATAGCAGAACACATCCATAGTCACATTGTCCCCCGGTGGCAAGGTGATACTAACTTTATGCCAGTTCTATCCAATGTAAGGGTAGTTCCCGAAGCCTTAGCTGAAACCTACAAAAAACTGAAGGATAAATTCTGAGTTAGCTTGACCATCACACAGGCATTATGCTTTCCTCATTCACGGCTGGTCAAACTAAAATGAGTTATAATTCAAGGAGGTAGTATGGATTATCACACTATTATTGTGGAACGGAAAGACCACATCGGGAAAATTACCCTTAATCGCCCGGAAAAGCTTAATGCTCTGACAACACAAATGGGCGAGGAGCTTAATAACGCCCTGCTGGAACTAGAAGCTGATAATGAGGTGCATGTCGCCATTATTAAAGGGGCAGGACGTGCCTTCTGCGCCGGTGTTGACATTGACGAGGTCACTAACAAGACTGTCCTAGAAGTCCGCAACCGATTCCAAACCATAGCTCAGTTTATGGGGACTATCCCTAATATGACCAAACCGGTTATTGCTCAGGTTCATGGTCATGCCACTGCCGCCGGGTGTGGAATAGTATGCGCTTGCGACTTAGTGGTAGCCAGTGACGAGTCTCTCTTTGGCACTACCGCCATAAATGTTGGGATGTACTGCTTCGGGCCATCGGCACCACTATCTCACTGCCTGGGTAGAAAGAGGAGCCTGGAAATGCTCCTCACTGGTGACCTGGTTGATGCCCAGGAAGCCTACCGGATAGGGCTAATAAATAAGGTGGTTCCCAAGAATGAGCTGGAACAAGCGACTATGGAACTAGCCCAGAAGCTGGCTAGTAAATCTCCCATTGCCATGCAGATGGGCAAACAGTCCTTCTACACTATGTCAGATATGGAATACAATAAAGCATTAAAATACCTCGGGGAAATAAGTTATATCCAGACGAGCAGTGAAGACGCCCAGGAAGGGATACGTGCCTTTTTACAAAAGAGAGCCCCGCAATGGAAAGGACGCTAAATAAACTGGCTTGACTAAATTGTTTAATAATCATTAAAAGGTTATAATCAAAACAAGCAGAATGGAGGCTATTAACATACTGCATGTCCCTAAAAGAGGGCTAGCCGAAATCCTGCATAGAAACAAATTCTAATGCCATTGGAACTGACCTGAGGATAAGGTTGATAAGCAATCCCAATAATAGAGTTGTAGTTACTGGAATGGGTATCCTGTGCCCGCTTGGTCTGAATGTCTCCGCTACCTGGGAGAGCCTTATTGCTGGTAAGTCTGGTATTGATTATATCACCCTATTTGACCCTGAGCCTCTTGATACCAAATTTGCTGGCGAGGTAAAGGGATTTGAGCCTACCGATTATATCAATCGCAAGGACGCTCGCCGTATGGACCGCTTTGTTCAACTAGCCGTAGCTGCCAGCCGACAAGCCGTAGAGCAAGCTAGACTACAAATTAACCTCGACAACCGGGATAGTATTGGAGTAATAATTGGCAGCGGGATTGGTGGGCTAATTACCTTATCCAAGCAATTAAGAATATTGATAGAACAGGGACCAGATAAAATAAGCCCCTTCCTAATCCCGATGATGATATCTGATATGGCTTCGGCTGAGGTATCAATGATACTAGAGGCTAAGGGGCCAAACTTCTGCACTACATCAGCCTGTTCCAGTGGCTCAGACGCCATTGGCACCGCTTATGAAACCATTAGGCGTGGTGATACCCAAGCTATAATAGCCGGTGGTAGTGAGGCGATAATAACCCCTATTGGCATCGCTGGTTTCAATGCCGCTAGAGCCATCTCCACACGAAATAGCCAGCCACAACTGGCATCACGCCCCTTTGATGCCGAACGCGATGGTTTTGTCATAAGTGAAGGGGCAGCTATCCTCATTTTGGAAAATCTCTCTTTTGCCCAATCACGCGGGGCTCAAATCCTGGCTGAAATTATAGGTTATGGAGCCAGTGCTGATGCCTACCATATTACCCAGCCAGACAAAGATGGGAGGGGGGCAGCTAAGGCTATGCAAATGGCACTTGATAAAGCCGGGGTTAAAGCTAACGAAATTGATTATATTAATGCTCATGGCACATCCACACCACTGAATGACAAGGTGGAGACCACCGCCATAAAGACCGTATTTGGCGATAACGCCTACCGCATTCCGATAAGCTCCACAAAGTCAATGATGGGGCATCTTATCGGAGGTGCCGGCGCTGTTGAGGCAGCAATATGTATTATGGTTATCCAGCATGGCATAATACCACCAACGATAAACCTTACTCACCCTGACCCCGAATGCGACCTAGATTATGTGCCTAATGTAGCTCGCCGAACCAAGGTTACTACCGCTTTATCCAATTCCTTTGGTTTCGGCGGTCATAATTCAGTCTTAGCCCTCCGGCAATATGGTAAGGAGTAAGCTTGAATCATAGCCGATGGAATCTTCTACCGCCTGTTCCAGATAAACATCCAGTTAATACTTCAGGCTTCCCCCCGCTGATAACCCGGCTCCTGTATAATCG
>DAOWKM010000002.1 GCA_030643695.1 Dehalococcoidia bacterium
AAACACCACCGGAAATTCCAGACCCTTGGCTTGATGCAGGGTAATCAGGGTTACCGCATCCACACCTTCGTCAAGTCCATCCACATCAGAGATTAGCGTTACCCCCTCCAGAAAGGCAGTTAAGCCATCGGGGGGCGGCAGGTCACCATACTGCTGGGCGACAGTGCGAAGCTCAAGGATATTGTCCCAACGGTCCTCCCCATCGAGTTGATTTAATATATATTCCCTATACCCGGTGTGATTGATAACCAAATCAAATAAATCAACCATATTTAGCTCCTGACTACGGGCAATAAATCCTTCCATCAGGTCTACAAAATCAGCCAGTGCCTTGGTGATACGAGAGCTAAATGAAGGTTGATTGCCCTCTGGCTCAGCGATAAGTTGTAACGCCTCATATTGAGCAACACCCCTAGACTTTGCCCAATTAGATAGCTGACTCAGGCTGCGCTGCCCAATACCACGCCCGGGGACATTGATTATTCTCAACAGGCTAACACTATCATAAGGGTTCTGGATAAGCCTGAGATAGGCAATAATATCCTTAACCTCTCGTCTCTCATAGAAGCGGGTGCCAGCTACCAGCTTATAGGGCATACCATAGCGAACAAAGGCTTCCTCCAGGGCTCTTGACTGGGCATTAGTGCGATACATTACCGCACAGTTGCCAGGATTAACCCTACCCTGCCCTACCAGTTGCTCTATCTCATTGACCACAAACTGGGCCTCCTCCTGCTCGGTATAGGTCTCCACCACCGTAGTCAGCTCCCCCGGCTCGTTATTCGTCCACAGGTCCTTGGGTTTGCGCTGCTGATTGGCTGAGATTACACCCGATGCTGTTTCCAGAATCATTTTAGTCGAGCGGTAATTCTGCTCCAGCAATACTACCTTAGCCTCAGGGTGATCCTTCTCAAAATTAAGGATATTACGCAGGTCAGCAAACCGCCATGAATAGATTGATTGGTCAGGGTCACCAACCACGCATATATTGTGCTCCTTCCCTGCCAATTGCTTAACTAGCTCATACTGAACCAGGTTAGTATCCTGAAACTCGTCTACCAGAATATGCTGGTATCTCGCCTGGTATCGGGATAAAGTCTCCGGGCTGTTTTTAAATAGCTGCACCGCTTTCAGTAATAAATCGTCAAAGTCAAGGGCACTGCTCTGGGTTAATAGCTGCTGATAGCGTTCATAGACCCGCCCCACCACCTCATCAAAGTAGCTACGGCTGCGTTGAACATAGTCGGCGGGGGTTAACATCCGACTCTTAGCGGCGGTGATGGCTGAGGCTATCGCCTGGGGAGCATATTGCTTAGGGTCAAGACCAACTTCCTGAATACTCCGCTTGAGTAAGCTTATTTGGTCTTCCTCATCATAGATGACAAACCTGGGGTTAACGCCAATGGCTCTACCATCCCTACGCAGGATGCGGGCGCAAATGGCGTGGAAGGTGCCCAGGGTCAAATCCCCCACCGAACCACTGACCAATTGATGAAGCCTTGCCTCCATTTCTCTGGCGGCTTTATTGGTAAAGGTAACCGCCATAATGTGGTGAGGGCTAACCCCACAAACCGTAATAAGGTAAGCCACCCGATGGGTAATAACCCTGGTCTTGCCACTGCCGGGACCAGCCAGAATCAGCACCGGTCCACCAACTGCCTC
Organism: Dehalococcoidia bacterium; assembly: GCA_030643695.1. Classification (GTDB taxonomy): domain Bacteria; phylum Chloroflexota; class Dehalococcoidia; order Dehalococcoidales; family DAOWKM01; genus DAOWKM01. The sequence goes on from DAOWKM010000002.1 coordinate 1,663, forward strand.
TGCAGCTTCCCTCTGCGCCGGATTAAGCTCAGCCAAAATATCTATCATCTAGCTCATTATAACATTGGCGCAGGGTAGTTCAAAGCAAGAAAAACAACCTTTCACAAAAAACAGTAAAACCTTCCTTAGTAGATGACCTCTACACTGAAAATATTGCAATAATTTAATTAATGTGTTATAATTATAAATTAATAAGAATGAATTTGAGCCTTTAAGCTAGTCCCGAGAGGCTGGCAAGGGGAAACGGAAAGTGAGGAGCAAGACCTCTTGCCAGCAGGGTAAGAGGTTATTTTTATGTCTAAAAAAATCGTAATGACTCAGGAGGATATCAGACGAACTCTAGCTCGTATTGCCCACGAAATTATAGAGCGAAATAAAACTGCGGAGCACCTGCTCCTGATTGGTATACACACTCGCGGTGTGCCCCTGGCTAAGCGGCTAGCCGCCACTATAGAAAGCATTGAGGGATTTAAAATACCAGTCGGTGCTTTGGATATCAACCCCTATCGGGATGACCTTGCCTCATTAAATCTGCAACCTATTGTCCACAATACTGATATTCCGGTCAATATCGCTGACCAATCCGTAGTGTTAGTTGATGATGTTCTATATACTGGACGTAGCACCCGTGCCGCTATGGATGCCCTTATTGCCCTGGGGCGACCAAAATTAGTTCAGCTAGCGGTGCTTATCGACCGTGGTCACCGTGAACTACCTATTCGGGCTAACTATGTAGGTAAGAATATACCAAGCTCCAGAGATGAGGAAATACAGGTTCAACTAGAGGAAACCGACGGCATAGATGAGGTAGTTATTATAAATCTAGCCAAACAACAACCCCTCAACGGCGAATTAGAGAAAGTAAGTTATGTCAAACGAAATTAGGGTGAGTCTGACCAATAAAAGTCTGGTGACCATTGACGATTTATCCAATGGAGAAATAGAGGCTCTATTTTCCCTGGCTGATGTGATGTCAGACTCAATGAATGAGCAGATTGATGTATGCCGCGGCAAGATTATGGCCAGCCTATTTTTTGAGCCTAGCACCAGAACGAGACTGTCATTTGAGACAGCGATGCACCGACTTGGGGGCAATGTCATCAGTGCCGTTGATATCGGAGCAACCTCACTGGCTAAAGGAGAAGGCATCGCTGATATGGCAAGGGTGGTCGGAAGTTACGCCGATATAATCGTCATCAGGCACCCCTGGGAGGGAGCCGCCAAGGTAGTTGCTGACTACGCTGGTGTTCCGGTAATAAATGCCGGTGATGGCGGTCACCAGCATCCCACCCAGACCTTGTGCGACCTTTATACCATCAAGAAGGAGAGGCAAACCATCAAAGGGTTAAAGATTGCGCTCTGGGGGGACTTGAAATATGGACGAACCATACATTCCCTAATCTTCGCTCTGGCTAAGTTTGGAGCCAACATCCTTTTTTGTCCTAGCTCCGGTCTGGAGGTGCCAGAGCACGTCATCAAAAAATTAACTACAGAATATGGGGGCGAGCTGGAAAGGTATGAGACCCTAGACCAAACAGCTAAAGGAGGGCTTTTCCCTCTGGATGCGATATACATAACGCCAAGCCAGCCGCACCAACTGGCAATGATGCCCAACATAAGTATTCAAGCTGAGCTGAAAAGCGGGATTGACGCCCTTTATGTTACTCGACCTCAGCGGGAAAGATTTACCACCACTGAACAAGGACAGGAACTGGAGAAAAGCTATCCAGTAGTAGATAAGAAGCTGCTCAAAAGTAAAGCCTTCAGGAAAACACTGGTTATGCACCCACTGCCTCGTGTTGACGAGCTAGCCTACGAGATGGATGCTGACCCCAGGAGTATGTACTTTAAGCAGGCAGCTCGTGGGGTGCCGCTAAGAATGGCGCTCATCGCCCTCTTGTTGGGGGCTAAAGAAGTTTCCATTCCAAGAGAAATTGATTCCTTTATTCAGAAAAAAGAATATGCTGTGTATAAGCGAGATTCTGGCATCAGGTGCTCCAACCCAAGATGCGTGTCAATACAGGAAACCGAAACAAAGTATATTAAGCCCGAATTCAAAATAGTAAACCGTAAGCCATTAACCCTGAGGTGTGTTTATTGTGAACACGGGTTCGAGCCTAAATATATCGCCAGCTCAGATTGGCATGAAGGAAGATTGGATAGCAAAAAATACCATAGCGCTGACAGCCATTGGACGAGAAAAATTAAACCGGAGAACCTGATTATCTTTGACTCGGAAGATAAAGCTCAGGCAATGGGGTTTAAGCCCAGCAGCTATGTCAGAGCTCAATCGCTAGAGAAATAATGATGAGTGAAATAACAAAGTCGTTACTTGTCCAGGGT
>DAOWKM010000079.1 GCA_030643695.1 Dehalococcoidia bacterium
GACCTCTCTCTTATGTTTTCTTATCGAGCAACGACTCTACCCCGGGCAATGTTTCGCCACCCAGAAACTTAAGTGAAGCACCACCACCAGTAGATACAAAAGTCATTTTGTCAGTTAACTCTAACTCGGTTACCACCTCAGCAGTAGAGCCTCCCCCGATAATAGTAGTCGCATCAAGATAAGCTAACAGTTTAGCTATGGCTCGTGTCCCTTCAGCAAATTGAGGTATTTCATATATACCCATAGGTCCATTCCAGAAGATTGTTTTACATCTCCGTAACTCTGTGTAAAAGTTCTTAATAGTTTGGGGACCCATATCTACAATCTTTTTATCCTTCGGTATATTTTTTATAGATACAACCTCGCCTTTAACCTTAGCGGCGAGGTCATCAGCAACGATTACATCGGCAGGAAGTAACAAGTGTGTTCCGTTTCTTGCTGCCTTTTCCATCAACCCAGTAGCAGTGTCCAGCCTCTCTGTTTCAATTAACGATAGACCTATCTCGTAGGATTTGGCTTTTAAGAAGGTAGCTGCCATAGCGCCACCAATTAGAAGAAAATCCACTTTACCCATAATGTTTTCCAGCATACCAACCTTATCACTTATCTTGGCTCCGCCAAGAAGCAGGGCGAAAGGATGAGCCGGTTTCTCTAGAATGCTGCCTAGGGTTTTAAGCTCTTTCTCAAGCAGCAAGCCAGCTACTGCGGGAAGGTAATTGGCAATACCAGCTATTGAGGCATGACTTCGATGGGAGGTGCCGAAGGCATCATTAACATATATATCAGCTAACCGGGCTAAGGCTCGAGCAAAGATGGGATTATCCATTTCCTCAGCAGAGTGAAAACGAAGGTTTTCCAGAAGCAAAACATCACCACTCTGCAAGCGTTCTACTGACTTCCCCGTTTCAGAACCAATGCAGTTCTTGGTAACCCCAACCTGCTTCCCAAGAATCTGTGACAGGCGTTGAGCAACAACGGTCAGTCGTAGCTTGTCAACTATCTTCCCCTCAGGTCGGCCTAGGTGAGAACAAAGAATGACCCTTGCTCCTCGGTCAATGAGGTATTTAATAGTAGGTAGTGTAGCTCGGATGCGGCTATCATCAGCAATGACACCTGTCTTTTCATCCAGAAGGACATTGAAGTCAACCCTAACCAGAACCCTTTTGCCATCAATTTCAATATCCCTGACTGTCAGTTTATCCATTTGTTTCCCCTAGGTATCTATAAGTGGGGTAACTCCTACCTTGTTCTTGACCTTCAACGAGGAATTAGAATCAGGGTGTGGGAACAGGGTTAAGACCTGTTGGGCTATCCCCTTAGCATCAAGCCCATACTTAGAGCGGAGGATACTTTGGGCACCTTGCTCTACAAACTCATCAGGAAGACCAACACTTTTCACCTGAGTATTGCTCACGCCTGACTGTTGAAGGAGACTAATTAGGCTACTACCAAAGCCGCCGCTGAGAACATTCTCCTCAACAGTAACCACCCGCTTAATATGATTAGCCAGGTTTATTATAAGTTCAGAGTCTAATGGCTTGGCAAAGCGGACATTAACCACAGCGGCTTCAATCCCATTTGAGGCTAACTCTTGGGCAGCTTCAAGGGCAGGAGCTACCATAGCCCCTATGGCTAATATGGCTACATCCTCCCCCTGCCTTACTATCTCCCCTTTACCTATAGGGATGGAATGCAGTTCTGTGTCTAATTCCACTCCTAATCCCGAATTGCGTGGGTATCGTATAGCCATAGGATGGCTTGATTTAACCGCAGTATAGAGTAAATGCTGAAGCTCGTTTTCATCCTTGGGTGCAGATACAATCAGATTAGGAATTAGTGTTAGATAAGAGAGGTCAAAGGTGCCTTGATGAGTCTTACCATCTTCTCCAACAATACCGCTACGGTCAATAGCGAAAACAACTGGTAAATCCTGAAGGCAAACATCGTGGATAACTTGGTCCAGAGCTCGCTGTAGGAAAGTAGAATATATAGCTACAATAGGTATAAAACCCTGAGTAGCCAACCCGGCAGCAAAGGTAACCGCATGCTCCTCGCAGATTCCGACATCAAACACACGCTGGGGGAACTCAGCGGTAACAATACTCAAGCAATTTCCCTCAGGCATAGCTGGAGTGATGGCTACCACTCTGGGATTATCACGAGCTAGATGAAGCACAGTCTGAGCAAATACCTCGCTATAAGTCGGTATTACCTTGGCGCTTATATTCTCAGATTTAGGTGATACACCATGGAAATAAACGGCATCCCCTTCTGCGGGGAGATAACCCTTACCCTTAGTAGTGACAACATGAACAAAGGTTGGCTTAAAGTAATAATCCCGTGCCTGAGTAAGAGCTATCTCTAGCTCGCGAATGTTGTGCCCATCAATAGGTCCCATATAGGTAAAGCCAAGTTCCTCCCAGAGCATAGTTGGCATAACCAAGCCCTTAAGTCCAGCCTTGACCTGTTGGCTTACCTGCCATAGCTTACTACCCAGTGGGAGGGTGGTAAGCATCCGCCTAGCTTCCTCTTTTGTTTGATAGTAGCGGCGGTCAAATCGCACTTTGCTTAACAACTTAGCTAAGACGCCAACAGTAGGCGAGATTGACATTCCATTATCATTCAAAACCACGATAAGCCTAGAGCCCAGATGACCTACCTGATTAAGTGCTTCAAGAGCCATACCACCAGTTATAGCCCCATCACCAATAATAGCCACTACACGGTAGTCATCACCGGAAAGGTCACGGGCAATAGCCATACCTAATGCTGCTGAAATTGAAGTGCTGGCATGACCAGCTCCGAATGGGTCATGCTCGCTCTCACTACGGCAGGTGTAACCGGATAATCCTCCATATTGGCGCAAAGAGGCAAAACGCTGTCTCCGGCCAGTAAGCAACTTATGAACATAACTTTGATGTCCTACATCCCATACAATCTTATCTCGTGGGCTATCAAATACCCGATGCAGGGCTATGGTGAGCTCAACCACACCCAGATTGGAAGCTAGATGGCCTCCATTAGCAGTTACTGTAGTTATCAGTTCCTGTCTAATCTCACCAGCTAATCGTTTAAGCTCCTCTGTTGTTAATTCCTTCAAATCTGATGGGTTATCTATTTTATCCAGTAATCTCACCTTTGTTAGCCTGCTCAATCCGAATTAGGAGTTACATACTAACAATCTAAGCAAGTTATTGTCAAGTTAAACCAGGTTGACGCTGTAACGCCTGTTTGCTATACTGCCGAAGCGTAATTTCAGGACAAAGCCATTGATATTCTCAGTCACAAAGGAGAAATATGTTCCCTAGCGAGCTCCTCAGCCTGGGTCTTTCTAAAGAGCTAGTAGTGCTGGTTATTTCTGCCTTGCCTTTAGTCGAACTCCGAGGAGCACTACCAGTAGCTATAAATCTGTTTCATTTCCCGTGGTATTATGCCCTTCTGCTGTGTATCATTGGTAATCTTATGCCAGTGCCACTTATTCTACTATTTCTTAATGCCCTTTCCCGACTCCTGAGCAAAATAGATGTCTTTAAGAGGATGCTCCACTGGCTCTTCGAGCATGCCAGACAGCGGGGGAAGATTATTGAAAGGTATGAGCGGATTGGGCTAGTGCTATTTGTTGCTATTCCTCTTCCAGTAACTGGCGCTTGGACGGGCTCGCTTGTGGCTAGCCTTCTTGGACTGAGGTTCTGGCATGCTTCCTTATCTATCTTGATTGGGGTATCTATTGCTGGTGTAATTGTTACCTGTTTGTGTCTTCTCGGCTGGATTGGGGCTATAATTGCTGGCATCGGACTCAGCGCGCTAGCTGTTCTTGGCCTGTGGAGAGCCTAGACATAGCCTAGCCGGACAGATAAAAATCGTTATCTTGACCTTTTTTTCAGCTAATGCTACATTTGAATGATAAAAGGGCTGTCCCTGTAGCTCAGTTGGATAGAGCGGCTGCCTTCTAAGCAGCGGGTCGTGGGTTCGAATCCCTCCAGGGACGCTTTTTAATAGGGAACAAAATCCCTTAAAGGGAAAGGGTTATTAAACCTCGTATGAGCTGAAAATAAAGTCCAGGTCTTCCTTCAAAGCAGAAACTTTCTCCTGAGAAAAGAGCTGTTCATCTATATCCAGCATCATTTTTGTTTCACCTCTGGCTGAGCCCACGATGTGCGCCCTGAGGCATTCCTTTTCAGTCTTACCTGGTTCACTCTGAGTCTTAAATGTTAGCGTGCCCCGAGAAATAAATGATGATGAGTTACCGGGCAGGGAGTATGTTTCCAGCTTTGCCTCACCTATAGTTGCTCCCTGCTTCAGGACAAAGTCTCTTATCTCATCATAAAGTAGCTCAGGCTTTACATCCTTGTATGTTTTCCTTATTTGCATTTCCAATTCCCCCTATTAATAGTTTTACAATTAAAGCCTTGTCATTTTTATCAAGGAGGTAACTCAAAGGTCAGGCTAATATCCTTTCTACTTCCTCTTTATCAGCATCGGTGACATAGGGGATACCAGAAAGCTCAGCCGCCTCTTTAGTTAAAGACATAAGGTCATTCCTCTCAATTAGCCCTAGCGAGAATTTCCTGGCTCCTGCCATCAGTTGCTGCAGACCAGTAGCTAACCGGTCATAATAGTTATACATACCAACAGCCGCTGGAGGAATCCGGCTAAAGTCCTTCCCGTATTTTCCCTTGAGCCGGTCCACATTCATAAAGGTTCGTCTTAGTGCTTTTTGATACTCATCACCTTCACCATGGTCCTTCTTAATCTTTTCGCCATTAGCTTTACCTACCATAGCCGCAGTTAAGGTGGCTCTGCCGATACACACCGCATTTATATAAGGAGAGCCTAAAGCGATAGCTTTAAATATGTGGTCTTCTAGGGAAATACCTCCAGCAATGGCACAACTGGGAATAAATGCCCCTTTCTTTTCTAGCCGGGAAAGGTATTCATACAGGAGGCACTCAATATATACGGTGGGGATGCCCCACTCATTCATCATCCTCCACGGGCTCATCCCTGTTCCCCCTCCGGCACCGTCAACGGTAAGGAGGTCTATTTTGGCTTCAGAAGCGAATTTAACTGCCCGTGCCAGGTCTGCCGGTCGATACGCCCCTGTTTTTAGGGTAACATACTTAGCACCTATGCGTCGAAGTCTTTCTACCTCTTTAAGGAAGGCTTCCTCATTTACCATGCCCACTCGTGAATGGCGCTCAAATTCTTTAAACGCCTTAATTTCAAAGCTTTTCTGAACTACCGGGTCTTCAGGGTCAGGAAATACAACATATCCCCGGCTCTTTAGTTGAGATGCTCTCTCTAGCGAAGGGAGCTTTACCTCCCCACCTATATCTTTTGCTCCCTGCCCCCACTTAATCTCTATACCCTCAACTCCAAGCTTGTTCACGGCATACTCGGGAACTCCCAGGCGGGTATCCTCTATGTTTGCCTGGACTAATAACATACCATAGCCATCATACCAATCCTTGAAGGTCCTTACTCTTCTTTCCAACTCAGGGGATTTGATAACCCTCTCATTCTTTATCTCGGCATTGGGGTCCATACCGCAGACATTCTCCCCACAGATTAGAATAGTGCCACAGATGGCAGCAGCTATTGCTGCTCCCTCCCAGTTAACCCTGGCTATCTCTGTTGACCCCAGGGCACCGGTGAAGAAGGGAACCCTCATCTTTATTTCTTTCCCCTTGGCTCCAACTGCCGTAGAAATATCAACAGCGGGAAAGAGTGCCTTATCCGGGTCAGCTTCCGCACCCATGGCGCCAACACAGGAGCCCTGAATATTAAAGTGGGAGAAGTCTATAGGATAATCTTTTTCGGCTCCAGCGATGACTTTACCAAAGGGCTGCGGGTAAATCATCTCTCTGCCCCTCAAGGCAGATTTACCCACCTCGCACAGGCCAAGACACCCATCAAGACAGGTAACACAAAGCCCTGAGGAGGGTGAGGGCGAAACCCTGTGTCTAGTTTGTGTGGCAGCACTGGCATTCGGTTTGCTAAAAGACATTTATTCCTCCTTATTTATTTATATTTTTACTGATATACCTCTTTCTTTCAGGTATTGCTTAGCTTGCATTATTGAAATTTCACCGAAGTGGAAGATTGAAGCGGCCAGAACCGCCGAGGCTTTACCGGTTACCACTGCTTCATAAAGGTGCTCTAACCTCCCTGCCCCGCCAGAAGCAGTGACTGGAAGGCTAACCGCTTCGGCTACTGCCCTGGTCATCTCCAAATCATACCCTTCCTTCGTTCCATCAGCATCCTTGCTGGTGAGCAGGATCTCACCGGCGCCCAATTCCTCCACCCTCTTTGCCCAGTCAACAAGCTCCATTCCTGTAGACTCACTCCCACTCCTCACCACAACCTCTAACCGAGGAAGACTACTATCCGGCGGATTCTTCCTGCCATCAATAGCCACCACTAGCCTATCCCTACCAAATTCCCTAGCTGCTCTGGCGATAAGGTCTGGGTCCCTGACCGCAGCCGTATTTATTGATACCTTGTTTACACCAAGGTCAAGCAATGCCTTCATATCCTCAATGCTTCCAATCCCACCACCTACGGCAAGGGGGATAGTAACCACCTCACTGACCTTTTTGACCCAGTCCAATCTCGTCTTTCTCTCCTCTACGGTAGCAAAAATATCAAGGAAGACAAGCTCATCAGCACCCTCACGGCAATATGCTACTGCCGCTTCTACCGGGTCTCGGCTATCCCTGAGACCTTCAAACTTCACCCCCTTGACTACCCTCCCATCCTTAACATCAAGGCACGGTATAATCCTTATCTGCCCCATTTTGTTCTCCCTCCCTGATATAATAACGCAAGTGAGGTGCTTTGTCATCCCTCAGGCTAAAAAGGGGTGAGTTGATGAGCAATATCTTAAGCTACTGTTGTCGTATGCTAGAGGGTATGCTATACTATGTCTAATAATTAGAAAGGGGTTCAAGCTTGCCCAATACTGTTACTATTAAGGAACTCTTAGAAGCCGGTGCTCACTTCGGGCATCAGACTAGCCGTTGGCACCCTCGTATGAAGAAATATATCTTTACCAAACGTAATGGTATTCACATCATTGACCTAGAACAGACCGTTGTCATGCTAGATAAAGCCTGCGATTTTATTCGAGAGGTGGTAGCTGAAGGCAGCAGCATCCTTTTTGTTGGTACCAAAAAGCAGGCTCAGGAGGCTATAGAACAAGAAGCCAAACGCTGTAGTATGCATTATGTTAACCAGCGCTGGATAGGAGGGGTGCTGACTAATTTCGCTACCATCCAAGCCCGCATAGACTATCTAGTCCGTTTGGAAGACCAGCAAACCAGAGGGAATTTCAGCCGCCTACCTAAAAAGGAAGCCCTAAAGCTTGGGGAGGAAATTTCGCACCTCAATCAACAGTTGGGTGGTTTCAAAGAGATGACCAGCCTACCGGCTGCTCTTTTCGTTATCGACCCGGTAAAGGAACAGATTGCCCTAGCTGAAGCCAAACGTGTAGGAATACCAGTGGTAGCTACAGTAGATACCAATTGTAACCCCGATGATATAGACTACCCTATTCCAGCTAATGATGATGCTATTAGAGCTATCAAACTGATATGCAGCAGAATTGCTGACGCAGTTATTGAAGGTAAGACCGGCGAGGCAGCGATTCCGGTAGAGGCAGGTGAGGGAGAAGGCTTGGCAGAGATGGAGGCTACCGAAACTGCTGAGCCGCTTATTTTCACCCCTGATGAAGAGTAAAGCAGGGAGGGAAGCTTGAAAGTTCCGACAGTCAAGGTAAAGGAGCTAAGAGACCAATCTGGGGCCGGTATTATGGACTGCAGGAATGCCCTCATTGAAGCAAAAGGAGATATAAAAAAGGCAACCCAGATTCTAAAACGGAAAAGCCTTTTTCAGGCACAGAAAAAGGCAAAGCGCTCTGCCTCTCAGGGGATAGTTGAAGCCTATGTTCATACTGGGGGGCGTATTGGGGTCATGGTTGAGGTGAACTGCGAGAGCGACTTTGTTGCCCGCACTAAGGAATTCAAAGAGCTGGCTCACCACTTAGCCATGCAAGTAGCCGCCACTTGCCCTCAATTTATCTCAAGGGAGGAGATTCCTGAAGGAGCTGATATAGAGCCTGAGGCAGCTTGCCTGCTTCTCCAGCCTTACATTAAGAACCCTGCTCAGACGGTTCAAGATATTATTGTTGAAACTATCGCCAAGGTGGGAGAGAATATCAAAGTAAATAGATTTGCCAGGTTCGAGTTAGGTAGCTAGGTGTTAACAGGATGGTAGCTACTAAATATAAGCGTGTTTTACTCAAGCTTAGTGGAGAGGCCTTCAGTGGTAAAGCTGACTATGGTATTGATGCTCCTATCCTAACCAAGATAGCCAAACAGATTGGGCAGGTAATAGAAATGGGGGTAGGTGTGGGTATTGTTGTTGGGGGTGGTAACATCTGGCGAGGGGCTAAAGCTGAGCAGGATGGAATGGATAGGGTCACTGCTGACTATGCTGGGATGTTAGCTACAGTGATAAATGCTCTTGCTCTTCAGGATATATTAGAAAGAGAGGGGGTACCTACTAGAACCCAGTCAGCTATTGGCATTCAACAGGTGGCTGAACCTTATATTAGACGCCGGGCTATTCGTCATTTAGAGAAAGGCAGAGTAGTTATCTTTGCTGGAGGTACTGGCAACCCATATATGACCACTGATACTGCCTCTGCTTTACGAGCAATAGAGATTGGGGCAGATGTCCTGCTGATGACCAAAAATAATGTTGATGGCATCTATAATACTGACCCTCTAAAAAATCATAATGCCAAGAAGTTTGACAGACTTACTCACCTTGAAGCATTGAATATGCGCTTGGAGGTAATGGATGCTACCGCCCTCTCCTTGTGTTTGGAAAACAAGCTACCCATAATCGTTTTTGACCTTCAAGCTCCCCGCAGTATAGAACGGGCTGTAATCGGTGACCCTATTGGCACTCTGGTAGCCAGTGAATAAGGGGAAAAATGGTTAGCCGCATTTTACAGAATATTGAAGAAAGGATGCAGGCATCTGTTGAGGCGTTGAGGAGGGAGTTGGCTACTATCCGCACTGGGCACGCTACCCCTGCCTTAGTGGAGCATCTCAAAGTAGAATATGCTGGTGTTCTCACCTCACTCAATCAAATCGCTGGTATTTCTGCGCCTGAAGCAAGGCTCCTTGTCATCCAACCCTGGGACCGAGGCAGTCTGCACAGTATAGAGAAGGCTATCCTGAAGTCTGACCTTGGGTTAAATCCGGCTAGCGATGGAAGTGTGATTCGGATAAATATTCCACCACTCAGCGAAGAACGACGACAAGAATTAATCAGAGTAGTGCGAAAGAGGGTTGAGGAAAGGAGGATAGCAATACGCAACCTGAGGCATGAGGCTATGGATGAACTAAAAGGGTTGGAGAAAAATAAGGATATATCTCAGGATGAGCATAAACGGGCACTAGACCAGCTGCAAAAGCTTACCGATAGCTTCATTACTGATGCTGAACAAACGGGAAAGGATAAGGAAATAGAACTCAGGGAGGTCTAATTCTAGGGTTATTTAATCAACTTTAACCTCTATGTCCCCCTCTCCATAATAAGGGGGGATTTTTATTACATAATGCTCAAGAAAAGGGTCATAACTGCACTCTGGGGTATTCCTCTCCTAGTCGCTGCTATCTGGTTTGACCGACCATTACCTTGGTTCACCATATTAGTAGCTATCTGGGGGCTGCTGGCTACCTTTGAATTCTACAAGATGGTAGCCGCCTCAAAAGTGCCGCCACTTACCTACTTCGGACTGGTCTGGACATTACTATTTATCCTTAGTCCCCATTTTGATTATGCTCTTCTCACGCCACTTTTATTAACCTTGGCAGTGATATTACCTTTAATCTGGTTCTTGCTGCGTCCACAGAAGGAGGCACTCACTAGCTGGGCATGGACAATAGCCGGGATTCTCTATGTAGGCTGGCTATTAAGCTATATGGTGGCAATAAGAGGTCTGGATGATGGCAGGAACTGGGTATTTTTGGTTCTATTTACTACCTTTGCCTCTGACACTACTGCCTTCTTCGTTGGTGGGGCACTGGGCAGGCACCGCCTTGCCCCGAGTATCAGTCCGGGCAAAACCTGGGAGGGAGCCATAGCCGGTGCCCTTGGCGCTATCATAGTTAGTCTGCTCTTTATTATACCTACACCTCTTAACCTACCCCTCAGCTACGGGCAGGCAATACTACTAGGCTTACTGGTCAGTGTTTTTGGCCAGCTTGGCGACTTGGCAGAATCCCTGCTCAAACGTAATATGGGGGTAAAGGACTCAAGTAGTCTAATCCCAGGGCATGGCGGTTTCCTCGACCGAATGGACAGCGTTGTCTTTGCCGGCATAGTGGTATACTATTATGTGATATGGGCGATACTGTAAAGCAACTAGCTGTCCTAGGTTCAACCGGCTCTATAGGGCAGCAAACACTTCAGGTAATTCGTGCCTTACCCCACCGATTTCATATAGTTGGGTTAGCTGCCGGGGAGAATACTGATTTACTAGCGAAGCAGGTTAGGGAGTTCAAACCAAGGTTTGTCTACTACCAGGGTAAGAAGGCACAGCTTCATCTAGATATTGAATGCGAATTTTTATCACTGGAAGAAATTGCCTGCCATCCTGAGGTGGACACTGTGGTTATAGCTACCTCAGGAAAATCAGGGTTGAGCCCAACACTGGCTGCGGTGAGAGTGGGTAAAAATGTTGCTCTGGCTAACAAGGAATCATTAGTTATGGCCGGCGAGATTATTACCAGTGAGGCAAAGCTAAACGCTGCCCAGATTTTACCTATTGATAGCGAGCATAGCGCAATATGGCAATGCCTCAATGGGGAAACGCAGTCGGTAGCCCGGCTTATTCTGACCGCCTCAGGAGGACCTTTTCTTCATTATTCAGCAGCTCAGCTAAGTGGAGTTACCCTTGAGCAGGCACTGAAACACCCCTCGTGGCAGATGGGGAGAAAGGTTACCATTGACTCAGCTACTTTAATGAATAAAGGACTTGAGGTAATTGAGGCTCACTGGCTGTTTAACATGCCTTTTGATAGCATCAGGATTCTAATTCACCCTCAGAGCATTATTCACTCTATGGTAGAATTTGTCGATGGCTCAATTAAAGCTCAATTAAGTTATCCTGATATGCGCTTACCCATTCAGTATGCTCTGTCTTACCCTGAGCGCTTCCCCAATCCTCAACTTCCCCGACTTGATTGGCACCGCATCGACAACCTGACCTTTGAGCAACCTGACTTTAATACCTTCCCTTGCTTAAAATTAGCCATTGAGGCGGGAAAGAAGGGAGGGACTTATCCGGCAGTGCTTTGTGCTGCTGATGAGGTAGCTGTTGAGCTCTTCCTGTCTCAGCACATTAAATTTACTGAGATTGCTCGTCTTGTTGAGCAGACACTGGAACAGCATCAAGCTATAGCCCATCCTAATCTGGATGAAATTATGGCGGCTGATAGATGGGCAAGAGAAAAAGTCAGGCAGCTCGCCGGGGGTAATCTGTGTTAATTACAATAGCAGCCTTTATCGGTGTTCTGGTAATACTCATCATTGCCCACGAACTTGGGCACTTTATCACTGCCAAAGCCTCTGGGGTAAAAGTGGAGGAATTCGGCTTGGGCTTCCCCCCACGCCTGTTATCAGTAAGGCGAGGCGAAACACTATACTCACTGAATGCCATACCCTTAGGTGGGTTTACCAAGATGGCTGGCGAAGAAGACCCCAAAATGCCACGGAGTTTAGCCAGCAAAAGTATTGGCATCAGACTATTGGTTCTCAGTGCCGGCTCACTGATGAATATTCTATTGCCTCTTCTCTTGTTTGTTATTGCCTTTATGGTTCCCCATAATCTAGTAGTTGGTCAGCTATTGGTAGAAGAAGTAGCCCCAAGTTCGCCAGCGGCTATGGCTGGCATTGAACCGGGAGACATGTTCCTCCGCATAAATGGTAAACCAGTGCATAATACTGGTGACCTGCACCGCTATATCTACCTTAATCTGGGCAAAGAGGTTAACCTACTTATCAAGCACAGTGATTCAACCACGGAGGAAATTCAGGTAATACCAAGGTGGAGACCTCCAGAGGGTCAGGGGGCAACTGGCATTATGGTCAACACCTCATATCCAGTTATGGTTCGCCAATATCAGCCTTTTTGGAGGGCAATACCTTTAGGGGTAAGCCAATGTGTTCAAACCCTTGTCTTATTCAAGAACGCAATACTCGGTTTATTTACTGGTGCCACACCCCTGGAGGTGGCAGGACCGGTAGGTATTGCCCAAATAACTGGAGAGGTGGCTAAAGCGGGGTTTAGCCCGTTACTGGAATTTGCTGCCTTTCTCAGCATAAACCTGGCTATAATCAATATCCTCCCCCTTCCTGCTCTGGATGGAGGCAGGATTGTGTTTGTCCTCCTAGAGTGGGTTCGCCGAGGTAGGCGCGTATCACCAAAGACAGAAGGACTGATACATTTTATTGGTTTTGCTATGCTAATGGGGCTAATGCTGGTAATCACCTACCGGGATATTATCCGTATCATAAGCGGAGGCAGTCTGATGCCATAAGTTAGTGCCTTTTATCAGGAGAGGTTTAAAGGGGCGAAGCCCTTTCAGAGAATCCCTCCCCCTCCCTAGTAAGGGAGGGGGATAAAGGGGGTAGGTTCTAAACAAATATCTAGTAGATTGAGGTAGATAAATAACCCTATGAATCCTCGTAGAATCAGTAAGCCTGTTCAAATTGGCAAGGTAACTGTTGGTGGTAATGCCCCTATCGTAGTGCAATCTATGACTAAAACAGATACTCGTGACATTATGTCAACTATTCACCAGATTAAACAGCTTGAAGACTACGGATGCGAGTTAGTGCGAGTGGCTGTGCCTGATGCCGAAGCCGCTCAAGCTATACAGACGATAAAGAGAGGCATTTCCCTACCCATAATTGCTGATATTCACTTTGATTATCGGCTAGCATTATCCGCACTAGACGCTGGTGCTGATGGGCTGCGGCTAAATCCAGGCAATATCAGTGAGCCGGAGAAGGTCAAGGTTATCGTCCGGGCTGCCAAGGAGAGGGGTATTCCTATCCGCATTGGAGTAAATGCTGGAAGCTTACCCAAGACAGTGAATCCTGCTCTATCTATTGCCCGACAGATGGTAGATGCCGCCCTAAAGCAGATAAAGCTCCTAGAGAGTCTTGACTTTGAACTGATTAAGGTCTCGCTTAAAGCCTTTGATGTGCCGACTACTATTGAAGCCTATCATGACATTGCCCAAAGGATACCCTATCCCCTGCACATAGGTATTACTGAAGCTGGCACGCCCCGGACAGGTATTATCCGTAGTGCTGTCGGTATTGGCACCCTTCTCTATGATGGCATTGGTGATACTATTCGGGTGTCACTGACCAGCCATCCCAGAGAAGAGGTTACTGCTGCCTATGAAATTCTAAAAAGCCTGAACTTGCGCCAGCACGGTCCGATATTAGTCAGTTGCCCCTCCTGTGGTCGGGCTGAGGTTGATGTTATAAAATTGGCTGAGGCTGTAGAAGAAAGGTTATTAAAGATTGATAAGCCGATAAAGGTAGCCGTGATGGGCTGCGTGGTCAATGGGCCTGGCGAAGCTAGGGATGCCGATGTCGGCATCGCCTGTGGCAGAAGCAGAGGTATCCTATTCAAGAAAGGCAAAAAACTCAGAGTGGTTGAGGAGAAGGACTTTCTAAGTGCGTTAATGAGAGAGGTGGAGACTATGACTAGCTAACAATTAGCTAGCTCAAGGTTATTATACCTTATATATTTACAGGGAGGAACAAGATGAATGAAAATATTTCTGGAATAAAGGAGCTACTAAGCCCACACATTCAAGATTACAAAGGTTGGATTGGAAGTGAAGACTTTAGAGCATGGGATGAGGAGCGACAAGAAAAGGCATCAACATATGAGAATCTGCTCTCAAAAGAGGGTATATCAACTATGACAGAGGTCGAGGTTCATGAGTTAATTTCTACACTTTGGGCATTTGGTGCTTGGGGTAATAAAGATTATCTAGTTAGTAGACTACTAAAAGCTGTTGAGTTGAACAAATTCAAAAAATTGTTGATGGAGTTACTCTGGGGGTCAAATCCGTTACGGAAGCGCTACGACGACTTTAACCAAAATGTTAAGTATTTGGGTTCCGCTGCCATAACAGAAATATTAGCTTTTGTTCACCCTGATGATTGTGCAATCTGGAATGAAAGAGCACGTACAGGACTGAAGAGAATCGGTTTATTGAAAGATTTAGTTGATCAGTATTGGATAAGC
>DAOWKM010000101.1 GCA_030643695.1 Dehalococcoidia bacterium
ATACCCCAGTTCGGCTTTAGTTAAGGTAAAGGACCTGGGATATGGAGAGGGTGTCTTATATATGACTGTCAGTAGGTCAGAGGCGGTGTCTACCGTGGCGGGAATACGAGCCAAGCCGGGCATTATCCGTATTGCCAGTGAGTATCCTAGCCTGGCTGAGTCCTTTGCCGTCAAGCTTCGGTTGAGGCGGTTTAATGTTTTTCCTTTATGGGGGGCGGCTGAGGTTTACCCGCCAGAAAGTGCTCATTTGGTATTAATCCCGGGAGGAACAGAAGAGGCGTCTTTTAATTATGACCTGGTGCCGATAAGCAGGGTCCTTGGTTTTAGTGCTTTTCTGATAGCTAATAGGAATAGCTGGGAAATAAAGGACACGGGTGAGGTGGTAGCTTCTATCGGGGATAGATTGGTGGTTGGTGATAAGCATTCCCCTGGTGCGGATGTAGTGAGGGTTCCCAAAGTAGTTAGTCAATACCCTTGTGGAGAGACAGCTGAGGGCATAGTGCGGTTAGCTTTACCTGATGGCCATCAGCAACTGCCTACTCTTCGTTTGTTAAATAAGGCTGGTATCCAGGTTGACGATTATCCATCAGAGGCGGGCAATCGCCGACCAACGACTAACTTAGACGGCGTCACGGTTAAGGTGATTAGACCTCAGGATATGCCATTACAGGTAGCCAATGGAAATTTTGATTTAGCTATCACTGGTAAGGATTGCCTTACCGAGCATCTCTGTCAATTTCCATCCAGTCCGGTAACTGAACTTTTAGACCTCAAATTTGGTAAGGTAAAGATAGTGGCTGTGGTAAGTAATGATTTATCGGTAACCGATGTTCATAGCCTGAGGCAACTAAATGCCAAGCGCTCAGTGCCACTTAGAGTAGCCTCAGAGTATTTTAATATAGCTGATAAGTATGCTAGAGATAATCACCTTGGAATGTATAGGGTAATTCCTACCTGGGGAGCTACTGAAGCCTTTCTGCCTGAGGATGCTGACCTGTTGATTGAAACTACCCAGACAGGACGAACCATCGCCCGACATAACCTTAAGATTATTGATACCCTTTTTGAGTCAACAGCTCGCTTGATTGGCAGGAAAGACAGTGTCTTCAGTTCTAGCAAGGGTGAAAGGATAAAGTCTATTATTGAGACCTTGCGAGCTGCCGTGGAGGGCGTTTAGTTGAAAATCATTAAAGATTTTGAGTCAGCAAAGTCGGTGCTATCCAGACAAGCTCCAGCTGAGCTCTATCCGCTTTCACCGAGGCTAAGGCGAAGGGTAAAAGAAATATTTGGCACTGATGACCCTGAGCAAGCGGTTAGACAGGTTGTTAACGAGGTGCGTAACAGAGGGGATGCCGCCCTTGTTGATTACACCTTGAAGATTGATGGAATAGGGCTTACCTCACTGGAGGTAAGTAAACAGCAGATAGCCAGTGCCTATCAACAGGTGGATAAGGAGCTGGTGTCAGCCCTCAGGCTAGCGGCGGAGCGGATACGCTCCTTTCATACTGCTCAGAAGGATAGTATTTGGAGCCGGGTCAGCTCAGGTCAACTGATACGCCGGCTACAGCGCATTGGCATCTATGTCCCTGGCGGCACTGCCTGTTATCCGTCAACGGTATTGATGACGGCGATACCGGCTAAAGTCGCCGGGGTTAGCGAAATTATTCTAACTACGCCACCGGGACCAAACGGAGTGGTTCCTCCGCCGACATTGGTAGCTGCTGATATAGCTGAGGTTGACCGCATTTTTGGTATTGGCGGTGCCCAGGCAATTGCCGCTTTAGCCTTTGGCACTGAGTCCGTTCCTAAAGTGGACAAGATTTGTGGGCCAGGTAACATCTTTGTCACCCTAGCTAAAAAATTGGTATATGGAGCGGTTGGCATTGATGGACTACAGGGACCAAGCGAGGTGTTAATCATAGCTGATGAGACAGCTAACCCCGGGTATTGCGCTGCTGACCTTTTAGCCCAGGCTGAGCATGACCCTTTAGCCTCAGCTATTTTGATAACTACCTCGCCACGGTTAGCCGATGAGGTTAACCGGGAAGTAGAGCAACAACTAAAGAGTTTACCCCGTCAGAGTATAGCTGCCGAATCGCTAGAAAATAGGGGAAAGATAGTAATGGTGGCTAATATAGATGAGGCTATAAAACTCTCTAATCTTTATGCCCCTGAGCACCTTTGTCTGATGGTAGATAAAGCAGCCTCCTATATTGACCGAATCACCAATGCCGGGTGCATATTCATCGGTAATAACTCCACTGTGGTCTTTGGTGATTATATTGCCGGACCAAGCCATGTTTTGCCCACCGGTGGCACTGCCCGGTTTAGCTCGTCGCTTAATGTCGGCGACTTTATTAAATTCATAAGCCAGGTTACTATAGATGAGGCTGGTTTAGAACAATTAGGTCGAGCCGCATCCACTATGGCTAGAGCTGAAGGGTTTGAGGCTCATGCCCGGGCAGTGGAAAAGCGACTGGAGGAATAAGGAAAAGTGTCTGAAGATGCCGGAATGGAGAGGTTAATACGGTCTGATTTGGTTAATTTTGGTGGCTATTCAGCCAGCACATCTCCAGAGACATTAGAGGGGAAGGTTGAAGTTCCTGTGGAGGGTATTATCAAGCTGGATGCCAATGAGAATCCCTATGGCTGTTCACCAAGGGTAAGCCAGGCTCTGGCTACCTATCCTTATTTGAATATCTATCCTGATGCTGGGCAAACACGACTCAGGGGATTGCTACAGGAATATACCGGTATTGGTGCCGGGTATATCGTGGCTGGTAGTGGCAGTGACCAGCTTATTGACCTTGTTTTGCGGCTGTTCCTTGAGCCGGGTGATGAGGTAATAAATTGTATTCCTACCTTTGCTATGTTTCAGTTCAGCACAGAGTTGTGTGGTGGTAAGCTGGTTGAGGTGTCTAGAGATGAGAATTTTGCCGTTGATGTAACTGCGGTAAAAGCAGCCATAACTAACAAAACCAAAATAATAATTGTGGCTAATCCCAATAACCCTACCGGGACGATTATGCCCCAGCCAGATATTCTGGAGATTGTGAATACCGGGCTACCGGTGGTAGTTGATGAAGCCTACTATGAGTTTAGCCGGGCGACAGTAGCTCCGCTTCTCACCCAGTATAAGAATTTGATGGTGCTGCGAACCTTTAGTAAGTGGGCGGGGCTGGCTGGTCTGAGGATTGGTTATGGCTTTTTCCCGCCTGAGATTGCCAACCATTTACTAAAAATCAAGCCTCCGTATAATGTAAATGCGGCGGCTTTGGTGGCTGTTCAAGAGTCATTAAAAGATATTGATTATTTGATGGATAGAGTAAAGGCTATAATTGCCGAGAGGGACAGGCTTTTTGGTGAGTTAACGAGGTTAAAATTCTTAAAGCCCTTCCCATCACAGACTAACTTTATTTTATGCTCGGTTCTAGACGGTAAGGCAAGCAAGCTCCAGCAAAAATTGCAAGATAGAGGGATACTGGTTCGTTACTTTGATAAGCCACTTCTAAGGGATTCTATTCGCATTAGTGTGGGTAAACCGGAACACACTGATGCCTTGATTAAAGCACTTCGGGAGATTGGAGGGTAAATAAATGGCTGATAGAATGTCTGTTGTCAAGCGGGAGACCAAGGAAACCAATATCAGGGTAGAGCTTAATATTGATGGCAGTGGTGAGTGGGAGATGAATACCGGTATCAGGATGTTTGACCATCTGCTGGCACAGCTGGCTCAGCACGGAGTATTTGACATAACGATTTCAGCTACAGGAAATGACCAGCATCATCTGGTAGAGGATGTGGCTATTTGTTTGGGCAGAGCCTTTAGTCAAGCCCTGGGGGAAAAGCGGGGTATCGTCCGAATGG
The DNA here is from genome assembly GCA_030643695.1 of Dehalococcoidia bacterium. Classification (GTDB taxonomy): domain Bacteria; phylum Chloroflexota; class Dehalococcoidia; order Dehalococcoidales; family DAOWKM01; genus DAOWKM01. Next base: position 3,868 of record DAOWKM010000101.1, read on the forward strand.
CTAATGCTCTGGTGCCTATGGATGATGCCTTAGCTATGGTGGCAGTGGACATTGGGGGGCGGGGATATACCGTATTAGATTTGCCCTTCAGCGATCATGATATGGCTGGATTTCCCACCGACCTTATCCGCCACTTCCTTGAGTCTTTGGCTATTGAAGGAAGACTCAATCTCCACGCCAGGATTATTTGCGGCAAGAATGACCACCACAAGGCAGAAGCCCTGTTTAAGGCGTTAGGTAGAGCTTTAGATTCAGCGACTAAAATTGATGAGCGGCTGTCAGGCGAGCTACCTAGTACTAAGGAATTTTTAGAGCAGTAGAATACCTGATTGTCTCTAATCCAGTTTCATCGCCGTTAGCCTCTCATAAGCCTCTCGGTATCTCTTGGAGGTAGCCTCAATAACCCCTACTGGTAGCAT
>DAOWKM010000001.1 GCA_030643695.1 Dehalococcoidia bacterium
TAGTAATTCTCATTCCACAGCCGCTGGGCGAGCGAATCCCGGGGGAAATCCACCACCAGAACCACACCCCCGTCACGCAGAACCCGGTTGGCTTCTCGCAGCACTTCCACCGCCATAATTAACGCCTGAGCCTTAGCCCGGCTTTCAACCAAACCTCTTCCCACCAGTAAGCTATCAAGTCGCCGCCTAGCCAACCATAAATCCCCCCATTATCGGCAACTTACCACTGCACGAACATGGGCATGATGACATGAATATAGTTATCCACTCCCACTGGGCGGATAACCCCCGGGCTTGACGGATTGGTAGTCTCTAAAGCTACCTGCGTCTCATGAAGCACACTAAGCACATCAGTTAGATACTTGCCATTAAAGGCAATCTTTGCCTCTTCACCATCAACAACGGCATCAACCTCGCCGACATCGTCGCCTATCTCCTCAGAACGAGCTGAAATGGTTAGCTTACCCGGGGATAGCTCACCACCAGGGGCTATCACCAAACGGACAATGCCACTGCCATCACGAGCAAAGATAGATGCTGTCTTGGTTGCCCTCAGGAATTGGGCAACATCAACTATCACTCGGGTATTGTAACTCTGGGGAATAAGCTGAGCATACTGAGGGAAGGTGCCTTGCACCAGCTGAGATACCAGTTCAATGCTCTTCAGACGAAATAGAGCTTGGCTCTTATTGGGATTTACTGTTATCTCAATAGCCTCCTCCTGGTCAGCCGCTAACCGACTTAGCTCAGCCAGAGTCCGCGCTGGAATGATAACCTCAGTCTTCTGGCTTACCGGAGTGATAAGAGGTAGCTTATATACAGCTAATCTAAAACCATCAGCCGCAGCTAGTGTCAGCAAATCACCATCAAGCTGGGCATCAACACCGGTGAGCACCGGGCGAGACTCCTCCGTAGCCGCAGCAAATACAACCTCACTAATCCCCTGATGAAGGGCTCCTACCTCAGCCTTGGTGGTAATACCTTCAGCAATGCTGGGTATAGGCGGAAAATCCTTGGCATCAACGCCACTAATTCGTGCCTCAAATCGGGCACACTTCAGCTCCAGCGTCTTGGTCCGTGGAGAAAGGCTAATATCAACCCTATCGCTGGGCAGGGAACTAATAAACTCAGTAAGAAGCCGGGCAGGAACAGTAATTTCCCCTTCCTCCTCTACCTTAGCACCAATCCAGCAGCTAATAGCCATTTCCAGGTTGGTAGCAACAAGCTTAAGCCGGGATTGGTCTGTGGCTAAAAGAACATTATTGGTTATAGGTAGGGTGGTTCTGGTAGCTACCGCCCTCCCCACTACACTAAGTCCCCGGTTCAAATTCTCCTGAAGACAGGATAACTTCATAATGCACCTCCAAAACAACTACTGGTAGTGGCTTAGTATACACCAATAGTTAATTCTACTCAAGGACAACTGTTCCGCTTTTACCGCCGCTTTTTCTAATCAGTCGGATGCTCTCTATCTGGATGCTTCGGTCTACTGTTTTACACATATCATAGATGTTTAAGGCAGCAACTGCCGTAGCCGTAAGTGCCTCCATCTCCACCCCCGTCTTACCTGTGCTCTTTACTACAGTGGTAATTTCCACGGCACTATTCGTCTCATCCAGCTTGAATTCAATCCTGACATCTTCAATGAGAACAGGGTGGCACAGGGGTATTATTTGGGGTGTTTGCTTGGCAGCCATGATGCCGGCTAACTGGGCTACAGTCAGAACATCCCCCTTTGGCATCCCGCCCTTCTGTAACAAATCAAAGGTAGAGGCTTGCATCCTAACCCTGCATTTAGCTATTGCCTCACGCCGGGTATCAGGCTTCCCGGCAACATCTACCATATGGACTCTCCCCGATGAGTCTATTTGTGCTAGCTCTTCCATAATTAACCCCCTACCTGAGAAAATAGTCGGTCTTTAGGTATATAGCCCTCAGCTAGGTGATGACGCAACGGCTTATTGGCAACTGACTCCCTAATCAGTTGCTTTAGGCTATCTAAAGATATACCACCACGCAGGGGCTGTTTCAAATCTATTTCATCTTCAGACAGTAAACAAGGGCGGAGCCTACCATCAGAGGTAAGACGCAACCGATTGCAACTGAAGCAGAAATGCTCACTGATTGGAGTAATAAAACCAATAGTGCCCCTGGCACTGGGAAAACGGAAATATCTGGCTGGGCCATTACCTGTAATACCGAACAGATAAGGCTCCAGTTCCCCCAGTGGTTCAAGACGCCTTCTCATATCACTGACGGGAACAAATCGCAGGGCGGTAACACCCGCTCCGTCCGAAGGCATAAGCTCGATAAAGCGCACATGCCACTCGTCATCAATAGTCTTAACCGCAAAATCAAGGAGCTCATCATCATTAATGCCAGGCATAACCACCATATTAATCTTAACTGGATTAAGCCCTACAGACCTAGCTACCTCAATGCCTTCCAGCACATCATCAAGATTATTATCACTGCGGGTAATAAACTCAAATTTGTCCTGCTTAAGAGTATCCAGACTTACATTAACTCGCCGTAAGCCGGCTGATTTTAGCTCAGCGGCATAACGACTAAGTAGGGTCCCGTTTGTAGTTAGCGAAATATCTTCTATAGTTTCTATCTGGGCTAACATCTGTATTAGTTTAGGCAATCCTGACCTCACCAGCGGTTCGCCACCAGTGAGCCTTACCTTAGTTATACCCAGCTCAGCGGCGGCTTGCGCTATCACATAAATTTCCTCATAGGTGAGAATATTGCTGTGGGGCATCAAGGGAATGCCATCAGATGGCATACAGTAAATGCAGCGCAGATTACAGCGGTCAGTTACCGAGATTCGTAGATAATTTATGGAGCGCCGGAAGGAGTCAGCAAGCCCAGTCATACTCCTAACCTTTTCAAGGCACGGTATACTTTCCTGGCTGCCTGCCCTCTATGGCTAACCTGGTTTTTTATTTCCAGCGGTAGCTCAGCCATTGTCTTATCTAATCTAGGCAGGTAAAAGACCGGGTCATAGCCAAAGCCTTGCTTGCCTCTGGGCTCAAGGGTTATAAAGCCACGGCACTCACCGGAGCAAAACTCTATATCACCACCAGGCGTGGCTATAGCAATGACACACCGGAAACAGGCAGTCCGTTTCTCCCAAGGCATATCCTTAAGCCGTAACAATAAATAATTAACCCTATCCCTATCGGAAGCATCCTCACCAGCATAACGGGCTGAGAGCCGACCTGGCTCACCACCTAAAGCATCGACCTCTAATCCTGAATCGTCAGCCAGAGCTAATAGCTTGCTCTCGGCAGCATAGGCAGTCGCCTTTAATCTAGCATTTTCTTTGAGGCTCTTCCCCACCTCATTAACTATAGTAGTAATGCCCTGTTCAGTTAGGGTAACCAGCTCAAAGGGAATACTCTGAAGTAGGCTCTTATACTCACGCACCTTGGCTTGATTATTTGTCGCCAGGAGCAACTTGTGAGGTAATAAAATTCCAGGATTAGTCATCATCTCGGAGACGGGCTAACCAAGCTCGTCAACAGGCAGGGTAGCCATGGTCATGGTCCGAAGTGTGCCTCTCGCACCTAGTTCCACGGCTACTTTGGCTATAGCCTTGTTGTTCGGCGCCTCCAAGATGTTTATAAAGTCATATGGACCAAGCAGGGCATACTGGGCTAGTATCTTAACCCCCATAGCCTCGACTTCCTTATTAACCTCTTTGATTCTATATGGCTTCTCCTTTACCGTCTTCCTTCCCTCATCAGTTAGAGTGGTTAGCATAACATAAGTCGCCATTTACCTTACCTCCTCTTTATATATTGGCAGGTCATATTATATCCCTGCCTAGGGACTAAAATGTAATCCTTATCACTCAATTAGTCAAGGGGAGTAAATCTTCCCTCCAGCTCCTTCATTACCTCAGGCATAGTAGTGTATTCCATCTCCTCCAGAGGCAGACGATGGGGCTCAAAGGGACCATGACGACGCATAAAATCAGCTACATCGCTTGCCTGCTGGCGAGCATTGTCAAAGGACTTATCACCAAACATATCGCGAGGTCCCACCAGTTTGCCCCCCGAAAGCTGAAAGCCAAGAGCCACTACCCTTGGCGGTCCGTCAAAGCGAGTGGGGGTGCTATCCTCAACAGCTACCGGCATAAGGGGACCATGATGTGAGCCCCGCATCCAGCCCTCCACCAGCAGGGGTAAAGTAAACGGTTCCAGCACCTCGCCTACCGCCGGGAACTGCCCCTGTGAGCGAACAATGCACACCGGGTCATCCTTGCCTATATAACGCCCGGCAATCAAGGACAGGCGCTGGGTGGAGGATACAGCGGCTATTTCCTTAGGTTCTCGGTGATAAACTGCCTTTACCATATAGCGTGAGGTTGCTCCGATGAGAACCAGCAAGTCATAAATCTCCTCAGGGGCATTGAAGGTTATCTTCTTATGCTCCTTTACATCATGCACTTCAAAGGCAAAACCAGCATGCATATTGGCAGCGATGACCAAGCCAATAGTATTAAAAGGGTCTGCGAACATTTTATAAAGCGGCATATTCCAGGCTCCGGCTGCGGTTTTATCCGCCATAAAGA
>DAOWKM010000114.1 GCA_030643695.1 Dehalococcoidia bacterium
AGATACGCGCCTAGAGGGATTCGAACCCACGACCCTCGGTTCCGAAGACCGATGCTCTATCCGCTGAGCTATAGGCGCTAAATTAGTGGGGTGAGTGGAGGGATTTGAACCCTCGCTCTCCAGGGCCACAACCTGGCGCCTTAAACCACTAGGCGACACTCACCATAGGAAATATTATAACTGAAAAACCCTAGGCTTTCAATTGTAGCCTATTGGGAATGCCTATTTTAAGGCTAGCTCCACAATAGTAACCCCAGCTTCTCCCTCACCATAGCCACCAGGTCGGTATGATTTGACTAGAGGATGCTGGGCAAGTTGCTCCCGAACTATCTGTCGCAGGGTTCCTGTCCCCTTACCATGAATTACCGTAACTTGGTATAAGCCAGCCATAAAGGCATCATTTAGGCATCGGTCAAGCTTCAGCAGTGCTTCATCTACGGTGAGGTGGCGAAGATACACCTCATCTATTGCCGGTGTTTTATTGACATGACGCTTATTCCGGCGCACCATAGCTAATGCTCTTCCTAACCTGGGGAACCTTATAAGATACGGTCTGGTGAGCCGCACAGGACTCGAACCTGTAACCGGCTGATTAAGAGTCAGCTGCTCTTCCAATTGAGCTAGCGGCCCATGCTATCCGGACTAGGACTCTTTGCTAACATCCTCCGTAATTACTCTTGGCTCCAGCATCTCGTCAAAACGCCTAGCGTCTCTGTCCTGAGTCAGTTTTTATAGTTGCTTCGGGTCGGGGGCTATCTCAAACGCAGCGATTTGGGTCTAGTTCCTGATAAACTTCTCAACACTTTCCAGCTGGTCTAACATAGTTCATGCTCTCTTTGCCTCTAAAAGTTTCTTGGCTTTTCCAGAGGCATTCTTTAGCCTTTCGTATGCTCTCTTCACCTCTTCTACTGATGCCGTATCCTCTAAAGTAGTGAGGTCGCCGAGGCTCTGCCCTGTGGCTACTGCTTTGAGCACGCGGCGTATAATCTTACCGCTTCTTGTTTTGGGTAGAGATTCTACAAAGTAAATTTCATCCGGTGTGGCGATGGGACCAATAGCGTGGCGAAGATGTTGAATTATTTCTTTTTTCAGAGTAGATGAAGGCGATTCACCTTCAATGAGGGTGATGAATAAAACGAGAGCTTCACCCTTTATTTCGTCTGGCTTGCTTGCCACCGCCGCCTCAGCTACCGAAGGGTGAGCTATGACCGCATCCTCAATCTCTGCTGTGCCGATGCGGTGCCCAGCTATCTTGAGTACCTCATCAGCCCTGCCTAACAGCCAGAAATAACCATCCTCATCACGCATGGCAAAGTCCCCCGAATAGTATAAGCCAGGAAAGTGCGACCAGTATGATTCTTGGTAGCGCTGTGGACTCTCATAGATATCAAGCAGCATACCAGGCCATGGCTTCCTTATTATGAGCAAGCCTGTCTGATTTGGTGGTAGTTCTTTGCCACTAGCATCAACTACGGCGGCATCAACACCGGGAAGAGGCAGAGTTGCTGACCCCGGTTTTAGTGGTATCGCCTCAATTCCAGGGGCAGGTGCAATCATAATACCTCCGGTCTCAGTCTGCCACCAAGTGTCAACAATAGGACACCTATCCTGCCCAATATGTTTGTAAAACCACTGCCATGCCTCAGGGTTTATGGGTTCACCAACACTCCCCAGAAGCTCAAGACTAGAGAGGTCATGTTTTTCCAGCCACTCTTTTCCAGCACGCATAAACATCCGAATCGCGGTTGGAGATGTATAGAAGATGGTGACTCCGTATTTCTCTATTATATCCCACCACCGGTCAACCGTTGGGTAATCAGGGGCTCCTTCGTAAAGGACAATAGCGGCGCCATGGGAGAGGGGGGCATAGACTATGGAGCTATGACCAGTTACCCAGCCAACATCGGCGGTGCACCAGAAGACAGACTCGTCTCTTATATTGAATACCCACTGGTATGTTGAGTGATTGAATACAAGGTAGCCGCCGGTACTGTGAACAACGCCCTTCGGTTTCCCAGTAGTCCCCGAGGTATAAAGGATATATAGTGGGTGGTTAGATTCCACTGGCTCAGGGGTTACAAACGACTCAGCATCTTCAAGCATAGAGGAAAGCCACACATCTCTTCCCTCAGTCCACGGTATCGCTTCCCCTGTCCTTTTAACCACGACTACCTTCTCCACAGAGGGACAGCGCTTCAACGCTTCATCAGTTATCTCCTTGAGCGCTATTATCTTGCCGCGGCGATATCCACCATCGGCGGTAACAATGACCTTTGCCTGGATATCATTGACCCTGTCGGCTATTGCCTGGGCACTGAATCCGGAGAATATCACCGTGTGCACCGCCCCAATCCGGGCGCAGGCGAGCATTAAATAGGGGAGTTCCAGAATCATAGGCAGATAAAGGACAACCTTATCTCCTTTACCAACCCCAAGCTTTTTCAGGACAGAAGCAATGCGGTTGACAGCCCGGAAAAGGGTAGAATAACTACACACCCTTGTCTCACCCGTCTCTCCTTCCCAGTAGATTGCCACCTTGCTTTTCCTCCATGTCCTCACATGGCGGTCAATGCACTGGAAGGAAGCGTTGAGTTTCCCCCCGACAAACCACTTGGCATAGGGAGGCTTCCAATCCAAGACCTTATCCCAGGTCTTATACCAATCCAGCTTTCGCGCTTCCTCTGCCCAAAATCCTTTGGGGTCATCCAGTGAGTGGCGGTGCATCTCTATATACCGCTTCAGTGGCCACATACGTGTGCCCGTGGGTAAGGAGCTAACGGTTTCTGCTTCTGTAGAATTAGTCATATTTCTCCTGTTCATTATCTTTTCAGTTCATTTTATCCCTATATTCAGTGGCTTGTCAAAGTAGATATCACTAGATAGATGCGTGGCTATCGGTGTAACCTTTAATTCTCAAAATTCTCAACTGGAGAAAGTAGCTTATATACTGCCTGGCTCCAATTTAATGCCATCCACCACGGTTACATTTTCACCCAGCACTGGGTGGCACAGCCAGATACAAACTACGGCTTTTGCCTAAACCAGATGACACGAAATCGTATCTGAGGGAACCAGGTGGCACATCAAGTTTCTGATTAAGAGTCAGCTGCTCTTCCAATTGAGCTAGCGGCCCACAGGCAATCTCAGTTTAACAAACCCTAAATTCCTGTGCAACTTACACTTATAATTTTTATTTAACGCTATCTTTTAGCTTTTGATGGCTGGTCATCACAGCAACCGTGTTTAGGAAGTCCTTCAATGAGGCACTCTGCTCTCTTAGCTTCTTTAACTCAAGCCCAATTGGGCTAATTGAGATTGGGCTATCAGCATAGGCACCATGAAAGGCAAAATAGGCTTGATTCAACTTTCTAATATAATGGCCCTTTGAGGCTAAGTATTGCCGTTTCTGTTCCATATATTCCTCAGCCTGCTCAATTTCTCCCTCAGCTAGATATTTATCAACAGTTTTTCTTATCTCTCTCATCTCGCGGTTAAAATCAAATTCTGACCCTGCTTCCCCCTTGTGATTAGCTCCATTCTCATATCCAGGATAGTATTTTTCACATACAATAGAGCCAATTTCCTTGCTGACCATACCGGCTAGGGTTTCATTCATAGTAGCGATTTCATAATTTCTGGACATGCCGGCCAAATCTAATAAGTATAAAAATCCCAGCGGCTTGAAGGCCAGATATTGATGTAGCCACTCCTCAGTAGCAGTATCAATGGTAAACCGTAAACTCGCCTCATCAGTCACGAAGCTGGGATATGTGGCGCAGCCACCAAGCCTTACCACTAACGAAGAGACACCTAACCTATCGACCTCAGCTTCAATACCCTCCATTTCCTCAAGGGTAAGGTTCTGCTCAAGGAGAACCTCTCTCATGCTCTCTATTCTGTCTCTAGGTGAAACCACTAGCAAATATGGTGGCTCCTCCAGTTTGAAATTTACTGGTGGAAAGCTAACCTTGAGCTTTATGTATCTATCTACTGGATTGAAGATGCCCTGCTGAGCCAGGGTCTCTTTTATCTGCCTTTCTATTATTGTCTCTACTATGTCGGCTAAAGCCATTCTTTGTTCTTGCAACATATTTAGTTCAGCTTCAAGCGAAGCTAGGTTGCTTTGCTCATTGCCAGCATTGACGGCTTCTATCTTTGAACTTAACGCCTTTATCCGCTCAACAGAGGAAAAGAAGTCTATGACCGTATAGACTTCATCATCAGCCTTTTTATTCTTGCTGAAAATCCACTGATTTGCTTCCTGCAAGATAGCCCTGGACTCCCATTTCACAATACTGAAATTGTATGACTTCACGATTGAGCCTAGGTGATTATCAAAATCTCGTGTGGGGCTGCAGCTTCCACCGAGCAAACCAAGCAGCAGTAAACCTATTATGACAGTCAATTTTATTTTCAATTCGGTTTTACCTTCACTTATAACTTCCGCATTCGTTTATTAAAAATTTGGTGATGACAGTTTCAGTGCTATAATAATACCATTGTAGTCCGTTGTTAACTACTAGATAAGGAAATGGTATGAAAGATTACTACCAAATTCTTGGCATTCCTGATGATGCCAGTCACGAAGATATAAAGAGGGTGTTTAGGAAGCTTGCCTTTAAATATCACCCGGATACTAATCCTGGTAATGAGAAGCAAGCTGAGGAAAAGTTTAAGGAAATAAATGAGGCTTATGGTGTGCTTGGGGATAAGGACAAAAGGCGACAGTATGATTTTGCCAAAAAGGGGCAGTTTGTTGGCTATGGGCCAGGATATGAAGGCTTTCAGTATTCCCAGCAGGATATATTCCGGGACATTTTCTCCAATCGGGTTATGTTTGATGAGCTGAACCGAATGTTTAATCAAGCTGGCCTTAGATTTGACCAGGATTTCCTCAATCGGGTGTTTTTTCAAGGTGGTGGTGCTATATTTCAATTCTTTGCCACTCCTGATGGGACAGGCCAAAGAACCTACAGGTTTGGGGGTAGACCAATCCATCAGCAGCCCTACCCACAAACTAAAGCCTTTGGTTACCGGCCGAGTTTGATTGAAAGATTACTCTCCAGAATAGTGGTAAAGATTGGTAGGTATACTCTGCGTAAGCTATTTGGCTTCCAATATGAACCTCTACCCGAGCAGAACCTTGACCAACATATTGAACTTGAGATTTCTTTGGCTGAGGCAGCCGCTGGTGGTGAAAAGCAGGTCAACTACAAAAGGGACAATAGGCTAAAGAAATTAATGGTTAAGATACCACGAGGGGTTAAGTCAGGGACTAAAATCAGGCTGAAGGGTATGGGTATAATAGAAGGCAAGAAATCTGGCGACCTCTATCTACATATAAAGGTAAAAGGCTAATTCGCTGATATTTAAGAATCCCTAATTTAAACTAGGGGAGGAGATATAAGATGCCAAAGTTTGTTCCTAGGGGTCAAGAAGACCCAATGAGCACCTTATGCCGGATGGTAGTAGATACCAAATACGAAGATTTGCCTGCCAGTGTAGTAAATTATGCCAAGCGCTCTATCTTGGACGCCATTGCGGTTACCATTGGTGGGTCGGCAATGGAAGGTATCCCGGCAGTAGTTGACCTGGTTAAGGATAAAGGGGGGAAACCAGAGAGTATTATACCTTTCTATGGAGGCAAAGTGCCAGCTTCAGAGGCAGGGCTGGCTATAGGTCCTATGTCACGGGCTATGGATTTGGGGGAGGTTCACGAAGAAGCGGCTCATTGCAGTGAATATACTGTTCCCACACTGCTAGCAGCCACAGGATTGAAGGATAAGGTAACCGGTAAAGAATTCATAACTGCTTTCGTAGTTGGCCAAGAGGTATTAATTCGTATTGGCATAGCCTTCAAGAGTTTGAGTAGAGCTATAGTCACTGGCAGGGGGCACGGGCATTGTATATTTGGGGGTGTGGCAGCGGCAGGCAAATTACTTGGCTTAAGCTTAGAGGAACTAGAGAATGCTCAAGGTATAGCCCGTGGAATGACACAGCCACAGGATTCGGCAATGTTCCATCCGGCTACACTTATGGTGCGCGTTCATCACGGCTTTGTTTGTCAGGATGCCATAAATGCCTGTCTCTTGGCTAAACGGGGTATCACTGGGCCTCACCAGGAAGTTTTAGTTGGCTCCCGGGGATATTTGGGGTTTGCCAAATGGGAGACTGAACCAGGTGCATTAACCAAAGGACTGGGTGAGGAATGGGAGATGATAAACACAATGATGAAGCCTTACACCTCTTGTAAGTGCACACATACTGCGATTCGCGGAATATTGGACCAGATGGGTGAGCATGACTTCAAAGCTGAGGATATTGCTAATATAAATATTGACGAGTCCTCTATAAACTGGGCTGTAGTTTGTGAACCTAGAGAGGAGAAGTGGCGTCCACAGACAGTAGCTGAGTGCCAGTTTAGTCTGCCTTATGCTGTGGCTACAGCTGCCTATGATAAGGAAGTCTTCTTAAGTTCTTATACACCGCAGGCGAGGACACGCCAAGATGTCCGTGACCTAATGACCAGGATATCAGCAAGGGAGGATCCGAGCTTGCCAGCATGGGCGGCAAGAATTAACACGACACTTAAAAATGGTAGAAGGTATTCAAAGGAGTATATTTTCGTAAAAGGACATCCTAAAAATCCATTCACCGAGCAGGAATTAATTGATAAGTTCAAGAAGTGTGTTCCCTACTCAGCTTATAAATTAAGTGATGGGGTGGTTGATTCGGTAATCAAGGCACTTTTAGGCTTGGAGAAAGTTGATAATGTGATAAGTGCCCTGCTCCTCCCGCTAACACCTAGGTAAGAGGCAAATCATATCAGCCCTATGCCATTCCTGTCGTAGTTCTAACTAGCTCCCAGGAATACTCAATACTAGCCTGTTTTCTTTATCTCTTCTAGCTCTTTATCTACCCCTTTTAGCAAGGAGAAAAGCCAAAACCGAATCTGTGCCACTGCCGATACATTATTCCCTACTGCTCTTAAAAAGGGCAAAAAATCTATCCTCATACTCTTCAAATAGGTTCCAGCGGTCAAGCTCAGCTTTTAGCTCGTAAGGTTCACCTTCACCCCTTGAGACCTTTCTAAAAAGCTCATCAATCCTTACTCTGGCATCAACTGGAATACCACTAGCATCTATATCTAAAAACCCTCTTGAGCCCATTTGAAATAGGTTATCCCGCAGAGAGCTTCTGGTCATTTCGTAAATAAACCTCATCAATGATATATCCCAAAGCTCATCCTCACCCTTAATAATAGAGGTTAATGGGTCGCCACGCTTATCAATCTCAGCATTCAGTTTATTTACTACTGATAGCAGATTATCTGATACAATGTTAAGTTGTTTAGGCTCATTCTTGTAGGTATAAAACAGACCAGGGGCATCAGGGCCATGGGTCTTGAGCAGCATATCAAAGTATCTTCTGGCATCTGCGCTGAACCCTTCAAGTCGGGAGAGGTAATAGGGGGTTACAATCCTTGGTCTCTCGGCAATTACCCTCCCCTCTCTAATCACGGTCTCGGTGGCATTTTTAAACAGCTGCGCGTAAGCTGGTTCAGCAACCAGGTAGTAATATATGTTGGTTGTGCCGAAGGTGGCTAGACTCCGCTTAGGCGGTCTTAATATCTCGGTATGACTAACTGCGTATCTAATCCGCTCATCATCGATATCCATTAAATTCCTCTTCAAGCATTACCGTATAGTTGACAGTTTCTGCTTATATTCATCCAGAAGTTTAAGGTATTGTGAGTCTAGCTGAGTCTGTATTTTTTGCCATTCCTCCTGGAACTGCGGCTGCCTTTCTACATCCACCTTAACCCCTATGGGTAAGCCTAGCTGTTGTTGAACCGCTTCTCGTATTCTAGCTTCAAACTCAGCCTTTAATGATTCATAAGCCTGCTTTCTTTGCTGCTCACCTTGCTCCGTATAATGGTTAAAGATACGCCTTATCTCACTATAGGCATTTTCCACGCTTACTTTATCGCTTTTTAACACCTTTAAACCATCCATTGCTCTCTTATTATTTCTCTTAGCTAAATCGCTCTTGGGCAGATTAATATTTCTGATTAGTATACTGGTGGCACCTTCTATGACATACCTTCTTTCCTTCTCCTCACACCGGCTCAGCTCAACTGCCAGATTACAATCTTGCTTGAGGTATCTGGCAGCTAGCCTTTCCCCTTCCGGGATATACTTCCATTTCAGGCGCTCTTCATCAGTTGCCTTGCCTAGCTGTTCTACCTTTTCCATAGCTATCTCACGAGCGCTCTTTATCTCACCCATCTAAATCCTCCGATTACATCCTTCAATCCTTACTAATATTATACTAAATAGTCAACAAGGCTTAAAGCTCCACATTAGGGATTGTTTATTGACCTTACCCCTTAGGTATTTGTTCGGAACCTACCCCCTTTATCACCCCTCTTTTCAAGGAGGGGGAAAGGATTTTAGAAAGGGGCGAAGCCCTCTCTCTTTCCTACACTCCCCCTTCCTTAATAAGGGAAGGGGGATAGGTTGCTGAGTAGCCTCAAATAGTTTATGTTTGCTATGAATAAATGTTATAATCTGGCTATGGAAAAGGGATTTGAGATTATAGACCATACTGCTGATGTTGGCATTAGAGCCTATGGTGCTGATATAAGCCAGGCATTCGTCAATGCGGCTAGGGCTTTATTCAGCCTGATAACCGAGCTTGATGATGTGGAAGAGGTCTTATACCGAGATGTAGAGCTAACCGCTCCTGACCAGGAAAGCTTATTAGTAGAATGGTTAAACGAGCTCATTTACTTATTTGATGCTGAGAATATTATTTTTAACAGATTTGATATTACCCACCTTGACAATACACAACTTAAAGCTAGGAGCTATGGGGAGAAGGTAGATAGTTCCAAGCATAAACTAAAAACAGGGGTTAAGGCAGCCACCTACCATATGCTAAAGATTGACAAGGGCAATGGCTGCAAGGTTCAGGTATTATTTGATATTTAATGGAGATGAAAAATGCCGATGTCTTGGCAGGGAATACTAAACAAGATAGATGACTACCGGTGGGAGATTCCGCAGAGCTATAAGGCGGGCATGTTAGTGCCTGGTTTAATTTTTGCCAGCGAATCTATGCTCAATCACATCTGGGAGGAGCAGGTTTTCCAGCAAGTAGCTAACGTAGCTTTCTTACCGGGTATTGTTGACCGCTCACTGGCTATGCCCGATATTCACTGGGGCTATGGCTTTCCTATAGGCGGGGTAGCCGCTACCAGAGTAAAGGATGGAGTAATATCACCGGGAGGTGTTGGCTTTGATATTAATTGTGGCGTCAGGCTACTGCGGACAAACCTTAGTCTGGAAGAGGTAAGGCCTAAAATTGAGCAACTGGTTGCTGAGCTTTTTGTCAACATTCCCTCAGGACTAGGTTCCACAGGCAAGATAAGGGTAAGCGGAAAAGAACTGGATGAAGTTATGATAAAAGGCAGCCCCTGGATAGTAGAAAAGGGCTATGGTGAGGCCGAGGATATTGTAGTTACCGAAGAGTCAGGCTGCATGAAAGGGGCTAATCCTGATAAGATAAGTAGTACCGCTAGAAAGCGTGGTATTCCACAACTGGGAACCCTGGGCTCGGGTAACCACTTTCTGGAGGTAGAGGTGGTAGATGAAATTTATGACCGGGATGCAGCCACAGCTATGGGCATCAGTAGCTCAGGGCAGGTGCTTATCCTAATTCATACCGGTTCCCGGGGCTTTGGGCACCAGGTTTGTAGTGATTATGTAGCTTTGCTGGGTGAAGCAGTTAAAAGATATGGCATCAACCTACCCGACCGCCAGCTTGCTTGTGCCCCGATTAAATCGCCAGAAGGGCAGGATTACCTCCAGGCAATGTCCTGTGCGGCAAATTACGCCTGGACTAACCGACAGTGCATTGCTCACTGGGTTAGAGAGTCTTTCGTTAAGGTTTTTGGCAAGAGCCGAAGAGAGCTGGGTCTGGAGCAGATTTACGACGTATGCCATAATATCGCTAAGTTAGAGGAATATACCGTTGATGGCAAGAAACAACCCCTTTGTGTTCACCGCAAGGGGGCAACCAGAGCCTTTCCCGCTGGACATCCTGATATTCCTGAGATTTATCGGAATATAGGGCAGCCAGTTCTTATCCCCGGGGATATGGGACGCTGTTCCTATGTAGCACTGGGCACAGAAATAGCTATGAGGGAATCATTTGGTTCCACCTGCCATGGTGCTGGCAGGATGCAAAGTCGCTCAGCAGCCAAGCGCAGCCTCAGAGGTGCTGATGTAGCTAAAGCACTAGCAGACAAGGGGATTACAGTTAAGACAGGTAGCATGAGTTCGCTGGCTGAGGAGGCTTCCCAAGCCTATAAGGACGTAAATGAGGTGGTTGATGTAACCGATAAGGTAGGCATCTCTCATAAGGTAGCCAGAGCAATACCTATAGGAGTGATTAAGGGGTGATGTATGTTTTTCAAAAATGCTATTGATGCCATAGGACATACACCACTGGTAGAGATGGCTCAAATGAGCCCTACTACGAAGGTGAAGATTTTAGCTAAGCTGGAAGGGCAGAACCTGGGGGGTAGCGCCAGCATTAAGGATAGGGTGGCAAAATATATGATTGAAAAAGCAGAACAGAGTGGGGAGCTAACCAGGGACAAGATTATCGTTGAAGCCACCAGCGGCAATACCGGAATAGCCTTAGCCTGGCTGGGGCGTAAGCTAGGCTATAAGGTTACTATTGTCATGCCCGATAGTATGAGTCTGGAAAGGCAACAACTACTCAGGGTCTATGGTGCTGAGCTTATTCTTACCAAAGGGGCTTATGGAATGAGTGCCGCTATTGACACTGCCAAGAACCTAGCGGCTCAAGACAAAAGATACTATATGCCCGACCAGTTCTCCAATCCAGCCAACCCATTGGCTCACTACGAGACTACTGGCGCTGAAATAATGGATGACTTCCCCTATAACAGAATTGATGTCCTGATTGCTGGCATTGGCACCGGTGGAACTACAGTTGGGGTCGCCCGGCGATTAAAAGAGAGGTATCCAAATATTACCGTCATTGGCGTCGAGCCACCCCCTGACGATAACATCCAGGGTTTAAGGTGCATTAATAGCGGTCAGACCCCACCTATTTTGGATTTAAGCCTTATTACCGAGAGGGCTATCGTTACCAGTCAACAGGCGGCTATAGTCACCAGACAGTTGCTGAATAAAGAGGGAATTTTTGCCGGGTTATCTTCAGGGGCAGTAGTCCACCAAGCTATCAAGGTTGCCAGTGAGATGGATGAGGGTAATATAGTGGTGGTGCTGGCTGATGGGGGATGGAAATATCTGAGTCTGGACTTCTGGACTAAAGCTTAGCAAATAGATAAAAAAGGTTGTTTGTCAAGGAAAGTTTGAAGAGATTATTAAGCAACCTATCCCCTTAGTCCCCTTCCCTTGTAAGGGAAGGGGGTATAAATAAGAGAGGGGGCTTCGGCCCCCTCTCTAAAATCTCTTCCCCCTCATGATAGGAATATATATCCATATCATGGAGAGGGGGATAAAGGGGGTGAGGTTGATAAACAATAATAGGATGGTTACGATGAATAAAGCTAAGCCAACAATTGATACGAGGAGCGGGAGGCATTACCCTTCCAGAAATCAAACTGGTACAGCTCTAGCTCAAGAATTTGACGAGCCTATCGACAACTGGGTGTGGTATCGGGTCTTAAGGAAGGCTGAGCATAATAGGTTTGTGGACAAAGAAACAAGGAGGTTTATTCTCAACAACAGCCAATTGGGAGAGACGTACCCAGAATGAGTATGGGCAGTAATCAGCCTACGCAAATTTACTTGCCTTCGCCAAGCCAGAAGGGCAGAATGCCATTAGAAGAAGCTGTCGCTCGAAGACGGTCAATAAGGGACTTCACCCCTGAGCCTATCTCGCAGTTACAGCTATCCCAAATACTGTGGGCAGGTCAAGGTATTATCAATAGCTCATTAAGATTAAGGGCTGTTCCCAGTGCTGGAGCTACCTATCCATTGGAAATTTTTGTTGTTTGTGGCAGGAACAGCGTTGACAAAATAGGTGATGGCATATATCACTATAGCCCAGCTAATCATTCCTTAACCCTTCACCAGAGGGGAGATGTAAGGTTAGAGTTAGCCAGAGCGGCACTAAATCAGGAATTCATCCATCAAGCTCCGATAGATATAATTATCTGCGCGGTATACCAGAGGACGACTCTGAGCTATGGTAGCCGAGGGGAAAGGTATGTTCATATGGAAGTAGGGCATGCTGGGCAGAATATCTATCTTCAGGCTACTGCCCTTGGTCTAGCAACAGTAGCTATCGGTGCCTTTGATGATGAGCAGGTCAGAAGAGTGCTGCGGCTGGACAAGCAATATAAGCCTTTATATATTATGCCGGTGGGTAGGTCAGCTTGAAATTAACCCTTTTGGCTAGAGGCCTTTTCTTCTCCGGGTATTTTCAAAGTAGTCCCATGCCTTATTGAAGTCTTCCATGGTAACATCTGGGAAGAATTTATTGATATGGTAATACTCAGAATAGGCAGACTGCCAAAGCAGGAAGCCAGACCTAGCCTCTCTCTCCTCACTTTCCTCTCCAGTTCTGACAATAAAGTCACAGGGTCTCTTCACCATTAAGCTTTTTTGTAAATCCTGTTCACTCAAGCCGAGAAATAAATTCTTTATTCTATTAAGTGGAGAGGAAACGGCTTTTAGGAGTTCTGCCTGCCCAGTATAGCCTATCAACACATTCAGCACTTTATTTTCGTAGTCCTTTGTCTCGGTTCTAATCCTAGCGAAAAGGTCTCTAAGATTTTTGGGAATAGGTTTTACATTCGTGCAAATAATATTGATTTTTACTCTGTCCGTATGAATTTTTTCTTTATTTATAAGTCTAGTAAATTCCTCCTCAAAAATCTCGTAGAGCTTCCCTAACTCTTCCACCGGTCTTCTGAAGTTTTCCTCACTTAGTCCATAGGTGGTTATCTCGGAGATGTCTTTATGGTCGATGCACCACTCTATAAATAGTTCCTCCTTCTCAGCACCCTTCCTTTGTCCTTCCCAGGGCTCAAGGTGCCTCTCTCTTGCCCACCTTCTATTCCCGTCAGGAATTAGTCCTATGTGGTATCCTTGCATCATAACCCCGCAGAATTAGGATTACCTAATGTCCTTTGTTTTACCAGCCAGTATTCTAAGCTGTCAGCTAGGGCGAGCCAACTAGCCTCAATGATATTGGTTGAGCTACCGACAGTCC
>DAOWKM010000066.1 GCA_030643695.1 Dehalococcoidia bacterium
GCCGATTCCCGAGTTCGCGCATCACCCCTCCTCAGAAGCAGCAGTATGCATACTATTTTACGCCTTTTTGCACCCCAAGACCAGTATTCGAACAAACTAAAATAGATGACACATGGCAGAAGGTATTAAGACTACCTGGGGAACAACTCATCGGCTTGTGTTCTTAATAAACGGTGTCTCTAGCTGGAATCGATACCGGCGTTTAAATTATGATATATTATTTAACTATCGTTAGTCTAACCGGGGTGGCATAGAGATGGTAGAGAATAACCTATCGCCGGCTTCTATTACCAGTAATTTAGGGACTAATTTTATTGGACAAAGGGTTATTTACTATCCCAGTCTGACCTCAACAATGGAAGTAGCCAAGCAAGAGGCTCAACTGGGAGCAGTAGACGGGACAGTCGTTATTGCTGGTGAGCAAACTGCGGGGAGGGGTCGAATAAAGCGTGTTTGGCTATCACCTAAGGGTAGCATCGCTTTGTCTATTATTCTCTACCCCAGCGTAGTCAATTTGCCTTCCCTTATTATGCTGGCTTCTCTAGCTGTGGTTCACAGTATTGAGGCGGTAACTGGCTTGAGGTCGCAGATTAAGTGGCCTAACGATATTCTCATTAATGGCAGGAAGGTGTGTGGGATTCTAATTGAAAGCAGTGTGCGGGGAAACACTGTGGATTACGCTATTATAGGTATTGGGGTAAATGTTAATCTTAGGCTTTCTGATTTTCCTGAAATTCTATCCACTGCTACCAGCCTCTCTGCTGAGCTAGGAAGAGATGTGTCGCGCTTAAGGGTAATACGGCAGCTATTAGCTGAAGTGGAAAGATTATATTTGGCTCTTCAAGCTGGGGGGCCTATTTACGAAGAGTGGCGGGATAGTTTAGTAACACTGGGTAGAAGGGTTCAAGTAAAGTCGGGCACGACTGTCTATGAAGGTATAGCTGAATCAGTAACCAGGGATGGCAGTCTGCTATTGCGCCATTCAAATGGGAAGCTATCTCAAATTGTAGCTGGAGATGCTACCTTGCGTGCCTAACTAAAATACCTCTACCTCATCCCTGTGTTCCCCTCTCCTTGGTGAGGGGAGGGATAGGGGGCAAAGCCTTCCCCAGGCAACTCTACCCCCAAGCTACCCTTTATTAAATAGCCTCAATTTTATTCCACGCTATTTAGTGGTCTTTTCACCTGACTGAGCGCTCTCACTCTTCTTCATAAACATATTGATAAGGTCTATAGGTAGGGGGAAGATGAGGGTGCTGTTTCTTTCTGAAGCTATTTCAGTCAGTGTTTGTAGATAGCGAAGCTGTAGCGTGACTGGTTCCTTAGCGATAACAGCTCCGGCTTGAGCCAGCTTCTCCGAAGCTTGAAGTTCACCCTCAGCGTGGATAATTTTGGCTCGTCTATCTCTCTCCGCCTCAGCCTGAGCTGCCATAGTCCGTTTCATCGCTTCAGCAAGCTCAACCTCCTTAATCTCCACTATGCTGACCTTTATCCCCCATGGGTCAGTAAGCTCATCAATTGTCTGTTGCAGTCTCTGATTAAGCCTTTCCCTTTGCGTCAATAGGTCATCAAGCTCGGATTGTCCTAAAACACTCCGCAGTGTGGTCTGGGATACCTGTGAGGTGGCTCTGATATGGTCCAAGACCTTAACCACAGAAGCCTCGGGGTCAACCACCCTGAAATATACCACGGCATTTACCCTGACGGTAACATTATCTTTGGTGATTACCTCTTGTGATGGGACATCCATAGTTACTACCCGGAGGTCTACCTTCACCATTCGGTCAACAAAGGGGATGATAAGGAATAGACCAGGACCCTTAGCTCCTATTAGTCTCCCCAGGCGGAAGATAACTCCCCGCTGATACTCAGCAACAATTTTAACCGCCATCGAAATAAGTATAACCACAGCTAGAACAATTACACCGATAACAATTGGACTCATTTGTTTACCTCCTTTATTCTTTTTTGATTATATAAAGTTTTAGCCCGTCAACCCTGGTTATAATCACCTCCTCTTCGGGTTTCACCCAACCCGTCTCTGATATTGCCGTCCAGCGTTCACCCTGAATGGAAACTACTCCTTTGGGTTCCAGGGCTATCTTAACTTCGGCAGTCTTTCCTATCAGGCCTTCTCTACCGGCAGATGCCTGGTGGCGGTGGGCTCGGATTCCCCGATTAATTGCAAAGGCAAGGAAAGCAATAATACAGATTGCCACTATGACAATCAGCCACAGGTCTACTTGAAACCAACCTGGGTCTATTTGAAACAATGGAGCCCCCTTTATTCCTTTTTGATTACATAGAGTTTTAACCCGTCAACCCTGGTTATAATCACTGTCTCCCCGGGTTCTACCCGGCCCTTGTCCAATATTGCTGTCCAGTTCTCACCCTTAAAAAAAACTGCTCCTTCAGGTGCTAGGGCTAGCTTAACTACAGCCGTCTTTCCTATCAGCTCTTCCCTGCCGGTAGATGCCTGACGGCGGTGTGCCCGAATTACCCGGCTAATCACAAAGGCAAAGATGGCAGCAATGATAATTGCTACAGTGGCAATAAGCCATGGATTTACTTGAAACAATGGTCCCCCCTTAAATAGAATTAGGGAGCCAAGAACTAATGAAGTTATGCCCCCTGCGGTAAATAA